>NZ_LWGE01001744.1:0-14689 GCF_001635315.1 Oleiphilus sp. HI0123 | reverse complement strand
ACCGGATAACAGGTACCGCTGCTCATCTATGTCGTAAGCTCCCTTAGGTAAACTGTCTTTAATGCTTAAAACATTTCTATCGCGGTTTACCTCTTTTAGGTCTACCACTTTACCGCACTTCATTGCTCGCTTCTGAGCATCGAGTACAACCATTACTTTCGGTTGTAAGCGGCGATCTTCATTATGCCCGGTTACAATACCCACTTCCTCAGAACTTAGCTCAACCAAGGTACCTGTAGGGTATACGCCTACCGCTTCAATGAAGCGCTCAACAAGATCTTTCTGAAAAGCGATATTACGCAGCTCGTATAAACGGGCAACAGCATCATAAGGAGACATACCCAGTTCGTCATCACGCGGTGTAATCAACTCCTGATAATAATCAACCAAACCGGCAATCTTAGCTAACAAAGGAATGCGCTCACCCGTCACACCTTTCGGGTAACCGGTACCATTGTGTCTTTCTTGGTGAAATTCAACAATTGATGCAACGCCAGAAGGTAAACCTTCTATCTCAGTTAGTAACTCGACACTCTTTTCAACATATTGCTGATAGGCTGATAGTTGGCTACTCTCAAGGTCCGGATAGGCATCAAGTACTTTTTGCGCAACTCTAGCCTTACCAATATGCGACAATAAAACACCCAAAGCTAAGGTTTCCAGCATCTCCTTCTTCAAGCCCATATGACGCCCCAAAACTAAAGCCCATATAGAGGATTTCACCGAATGCTGATAACTATAAGCATCTATTTCATTCATTTTAGACAGCCAAACCAGGGCATCGGGATTACGAATAACGCTTTCGACCATACCTTTAGCAACTGACTCGGTTTCTTTAATGCTTACATCACCACCTTGCTCGACAGTGAGAAACACCTGGTCAATCGCATCGTATACATGACGATGAAGCTTTTCTACGCGGGCAACTTCTTTGTTAATGGAGACGCTTGCTTCATAGTGATGAGGAGCTTTGACAACAATGGGAGGGAGTTCTATTTCGGGGTTATTCTCGGAACTTCCAGAGATACCCTTTTTACCTTTTTCAGAACTAGGCACAGCGTGATTCGCATGAACCGTTTTGACCTTTTCTCGCTTCACGTCAACATAAACAAATTTACAGTATTCGCTCAAAGCCTTTACATCGTCATCCATACGAATATAAAAGCCCTGTAGAGGAAAAGGCGTTTCATGCCACGGACAATCCAAGTCCGCGACGAACATGCCTTCCTTCAGCGCATTTACTTCGAGTTTTAAACGATTTGTCGACATGACAATACCTACTAAGCTGGTCTTTTAGTTATCTTCCTTACATTTTTGACAATATCTTCAGGCAACACCACTACGCAGCGTTGGCTTATGTAAGCTCAGGTAACAATACCCGGTTGTTTCTTATCAATGCCAAACCGGTCACACTAGCATCTATTCAAAAATAGCTTTTACACTCTAAATATAGATCAAGATCTAATCAATTAGCAGTTAGATTTGTAACCAAGTAAAGTCGTCCTTCCATCAAATATTAGGCATCCGGGTCACAGACAGAAGAGTGGTTGAATAATTCGGGAACTAATTGCTCAATATCGCCGCCCTTTACCTTCTTGGTAGAGACGATATAAGGCTGCTGAGAACTAAGCAGGTAATCTATATTTATTTTCTTACCGCCTCGTATTTTTTGTGTTCGTTTTGGGCGGCAAGACATGTGAATGAGGACTTCTCCCTCCAAATCCAGAATACTACTTGAGCCCTGTCTATCGGTAATCGTTGCACATAGGGAGTTATTCTCTATCTCTAAGCCACGTCGATTCACATCAACTTCTGAACGACCACAGAAAACAATTCCTTCACCTTGGCGATCACTACAGCGGCGGCCGGGGCCAAACGAGCTGTCAAACAAGTGAACTTTCCGCTCGCTACATTGCGCCTCAATCACTACCGGCATTGGGCGAAGCTCGTCACTTGTCCAACCTTCATAACGAACAGACTGCCAATAAACTCTAAATTGTCTAAGTTCGCCAGCAGAGTTTTCCGCCATAAACCAACCATAATGCGTTTGATAATCTGTGGTTGCACAAGCCGTTAAGAAAGCAAACAGTCCGACTAGTAGCAAGCGGGAGAAACTCTTCATTAGCGCTCTTTTACTCCAAAGCTCAATATTTAAATGGCATTTTATCGCTTAGTTGACTTGATAGCCATCAAGTTAAATGCTTTAAATTCTTGACTAACAATTCTTTTTATTTAAGAATGATTCGCATTACTTTATGGAAACTATATTAGGAATATTTATTTATGGCTCTGTCTCGCTTTATTTGCGTCACCCTTCTAACTCTCTCTTCCTTATTCACGACAACTGTTTCAGCAAGCAGTGAAGAGGTTAACGTATACTCTTACCGCCAGCCCTTTCTGGTTCAACCTATGTTCGATAAGTTTACCGAACAAAGCGGTATTAAGGTTAATGTAGTTTTTGCTAAGAAAGGTTTAGCTGAACGCCTGACTCGTGAAGGACGCAACTCCCCTGCCGATTTAGTTTTCACTGTCGATATTGGCCGTTTAATGGAAGTGACCAACAAAGACTTGGTTCAAGCTGTTGAATCAGAAACGCTACAAAAGAATGTCCCGGTACAATATCGCGACCCAGAAAACCGTTGGTTTGGTTTAACGACACGTACTCGCTCTATCTATGCGTCAAAAGAGCGCGCTAACCTAGCTGACATTCAAAACTATGAAGACTTGAGCAAACCCGTCTGGAAAGGCCGTATCTGTACCCGAAGCGGCAAGCACCCTTACAACCTTGCGCTGATCGCATCAATGATCGCTCATCACGGCGAAGCAGAAGCAAAAACCTGGTTACAAGGTGTAAAAGACAACCTGGCGAGACGTCCTCAAGGAAATGATCGAGCACAAGTAAAAGCAATCAACGAGGGTATTTGTGACCTGTCACTTGGCAACAATTATTATTTCGGCAAAATGTTAAACGACAAAGCACAGGTTGCTTGGGCAAACTCTGTCCACCTAACCTTTCCTAACCAAGGCAACCGAGGCACCCACGTGAATATCAGTGGCGTAGCACTTACTAAACACGCACCAAACAAAGAAAGTGCAATCAAGCTAATGGAGTTCCTAACACAGGACTATGCGCAAAGCCTCTATGCAGAACAAAACTTCGAGTATCCGGTTAATACTAAGGTTGAACCATCGAGCCTGGTAAAGTCTTGGGGTTCCTTCAAGTCAGATACACTGCCACTCGCAGATATTGCTAATCTAAGAAAGCGTGCAGCACAGTTAGTTGATGAAGTTGCCTTCGATGAATAATGACTCTAGATAAGCTAAGGCCATGGCTTTTAGAAAAATAAACTAAAGCGGCACTATGCCGCTTTTCGTTTTTAATGTATCTTGCTCAGCTCGGCGTAACTCGAATACTTTGAAGGTTTATCACTCTTGAATTTCAGACTAAACGCTCAAGAGCGTCCCTGGTTCATTTCATCTTTCATTATCGCAACCCTTATCGGTCTCCCGATTGTTGCGGTGGCTTACCTCGCTCTTTTTCCAGAGGAAAACGCCTGGCCGCACCTGCTTAATACAGTTTTACCTAGTTATCTGAAAAACACGCTGATTCTTATGCTTGGCGTTGGCTCCCTAACTTTTCTGGTTGGAACTGGCTCAGCTTGGCTTATTTCCATGTACGACTTCCCCGGCAAAAAGTGGCTGAGTTGGGCCTTATTACTCCCCTTTGCCGTACCCGCTTACGTCATCGCTTATACCTACACTGATTTTCTGGAATACGCAGGCCCCGTGCAATCAGCGCTTCGAGAGCTATTTGGCTGGAAGACCAGCAGAGATTATTGGTTCCCCGAAATCAGAAGTATGGGGGGAGCTATTATCATGATGTCACTAGTACTCTACCCTTACGTCTACATGCTGGCACGCGCGGCCTTTCTTGAGCAGTCGATTTCCCTCTATCGCATTTCACGCAGTCTAGGCTCTACGCCCTTCCAGTTCTTTTATCGAGTATCCTTACCCATTGCACGGCCCGCTATTGCGGTTGGCCTGTCTTTAGTACTAATGGAGACACTTAACGACTTTGGAACGGTAGATTATTTCGCCGTCCAAACCTTAACAGCGGGTCTTTACGACACGTGGTTGAACATGGGCAACTTGGGTGGTGCAGCACAGATAGCCTTACTAATGATGGCTGTCGTGGTTATTCTTATTAGCTCTGAACGCTACTCTCGACGCAGACAAAAGCAATACCAGTCGCGCAACCAAGGCTCAACCATTCCAAGCCATAAGCTATATGGAATAAGGGCTTATCTGGCATTCGCAGTCGCCTTCTTACCGGTATTGTTAGGGTTTCTGTTTCCCTTCTCACTTCTAACGATTTATGCAGTCAAATACTTTGAAATATCCTGGCACAGCAATTTTATAGAGTACGCACTAAACAGTTTTGTTTTAGCCAGTATTGCCGCCTTTGCCACACTGGTTTTAGGCATCGTACTTACTTACAGCAAACGACTAAATTCCAATAAGCTCACTCAGCACCTGGTCAACTTCTCTAGCCTAGGCTACGCCATACCAGGCGCGGTGCTTGCGATCGGAATTATCATTCCCTTTGCTGCCTTCGATAATACCCTTGACGGTCTTATGAGAGAGCACTTTGATTTCTCAACAGGATTGATTTTGAGCGGTACGGCTTTCGCAATTGTATTTTCCTATTCTGTTCGCTTCTTAGCTGTCTCTTCAGGGTCCGTAGAGTCCAGCCTATCTAAAGTAACACCAAGCATGGACATGGCATCGCGCTCACTTGGCCATAATTATTTATCGACACTATTTAAAGTACACCTGCCCATTATCAAGCGGGGTGCTCTTACCGGCATGCTTGTCGTGTTTGTAGACTGTTTGAAAGAATTGCCTGCTACACTAATTTTACGGCCTTTTAATTTTGAAACACTGGCTACACAGGTTTACCAATTTGCTTCCGATGAGTTACTTGAGCAAAGCGCCTTGAGCGCACTAATCATCGTTGCAGTGGGTATTCTGCCAGTTATATTGTTAGACAAGAGTATTAGCCAAAAGTCCTAAGATACGAAGCAATTAGCAACCCAAACATTCATCGACTTAAGAGAAGTAAATAAGCAATATGAGCATCATCTGGATTTTAGTTGCCTTCATATTTGGCTTCATTGCGAAACAAATCACACTCCCACCCTTAGTTGGTTATCTAATTGCTGGCTTCTTGCTCCATGCAAGTGGCGTTACGCCAGAACCGACACTCGAGATGCTTGCAGACCTTGGCATTACGCTAATGCTGTTTACCATCGGGCTTAAAATTGATTTCAGACAGCTTATGAGGCCACAATTATGGTCCGGAACCTTTATTCATATGAGTGGGTGGATGATACTCCTACTTCCTTTGATAATTCTTTGCACAACTACCCTCAGCCACAGCTTATTTGATCTCAGTTTGTCGCAAAGCGCCATTATCGCTTTTGCTTTTAGTTTCAGTAGCACTGTTTGCGTCATTAAGATTTTGGAAGACAATGCGGAATTAAAATCCAAACACGGTGACCTCGCTGTCGGCGTACTAATCTGGCAAGATATTGCGGCTGTTCTGTTTCTATTCTTTGCAACCGGCAAATCACCAAGCCTTTGGGCATTTAGCTTGCTTGGCCTTTGGTTCCTTCGCCCTTTATTAAAAAGAATGATGGCCTCCAGCGGTCACGGAGAGTTGATCCCACTCTACGGTTTTTTACTTGCACTTGGCGGCCCGGAGCTTTTTGAGCTTGTCGACATGAAGGGTGACTTGGGTGCACTAGTCATGGGCATGCTACTCGCAGGCTTACCTAAATCTAACGAACTCTATAAGTCGTTAATGAGCTTCAAAGACCTCTTCCTAATCTGCTTCTTTTTGTCTATCGGGTTCACCGCGTTACCAACTTTGGAAATGTGGCTCGTCGCCTTAGGCTTGACTATTTTACTCCCCATCAAGTTATTGCTTTTCTTCTTTGTGTTTAATGCGGTTGGCTTACGCTTGCGTACCAGCTTCTTGTCAGCACTCTTGCTAGCCAACTACAGCGAATTCGGGTTGATCGTTGCCAGCTTAAGTGTTGATCAAAACTGGCTAAGCCATGAATGGTTGGTCATCATCGCCCTATCGACAACTCATTCGATGGTATTTAGCTCAATTATTTACAAGTTTGCACATCGAATATACGCAAACAAAAAAGACGCCTTCTCGCGTTTTGAACGTCCTTGTGATACCTCCCAACAAACCTTTTTACCTATCAAAGACAAAGAAGTCTTAATTGTCGGCATGGGGCGTGTTGGAAAAGGCGCTTATCATGAAGCAGAAAGGGATCTCCCCGGGAAGATCTGCGGTGTTGAGCTTGACCCAAAACGGGCACAGGGGTTCAAGGAACAAGGCATTAATATTATATGCGGTGATGGTGATGACATTGAGTTCTGGGAACAGGCCCCATTAAGCGACATAAAACTAATTATGTTAGCCCTGCCTTCAGTCAACGAGATGAAGAACATTATCTATCAGTTGAAGCATACTTCTTATTCAGGAAAAATTTCCGTCATTGCACAATATGAAGACCAACAAAAAGAGCTAATGGGTTTAGGTGCCGATATTGCTTTCAACTACTATGCAGAGGTAGGAACTGGCTTCGCTGAGGAAAGCATCCACTTATTAAAAGGGCAATAAGCTCTTTTACACAACACAAACCAAAATTTTATCGAACACGTCTTTCTTTTTATTCAGGAAGACTTCACTGCGAATAAGACTCTCTATTAAATAATTCTCTCGTGTTGTGACGACACGCGCTAACTTAAAGACCAAAGAGTTCGACTTCGAACTATTCTATTATATAATGATCGCTATTCAACATATTGAGACATTAAAGGAACATTGATCTTATAATGAATAAGGAACAACTGAATCTACTCGAAACACTGGAGAACAAAGGCGATTACGAACAACTAATTACGAATATTAGATTGATTCTACAAAGCGACCGTAAAAACTATGCGCACCCTTATATTAAGCGCTGGTGCGGCATTCGATGGAGAAATATATTTCTAACCGAAGCACTTCAAGACAATATTGCTTTAAAAAAAGCAGATAAAACCAAACTACTTGGCCGCAAAGACAAGCGACCAAACAAACAAAAACTTGCAGAACAGTTTTTGAGGGGCGATGAAATACGGGAATGGAAACTGGAAATCCCCGAATTTAAGAGCACAAATAGAGTTCGTAATACTACGCTAATATTCTCACCCGGTCTGTTGAATGGCATGTTGCCTGTTAGGGCTTTTCAAAACGCCTTCCCTAAAATCCAGGACGAGCTCGGTATAAGGATTATACGAGCAGACAATCACCCTATGCGCGGTTGCAGCTCTAATATTGATGACTTGATCGCCGCGATTGACCACGGTGCCGGATTAGCAGCTGACACAACAACAATCCCACCGTCCGAACAAAAGACACCCGGAGATATATTTTTAATTGGTTACAGCAAAGGTGCTCCCGATATCTACGAACTGCTCGCGCAGCGCCCCGATTTAAAAAACAAAATTCGCTGTATCTATAATTGGGGAGGAGCCATCGGTGGCTCCTATTTAGCGGATGACATATATAACTCGATTAAGAACCTAGACATCCCTAAAGTTGAAAAAGCATTAGCAAGCTTCTTATCGCTCATTTCACCCGCAATAAACCTCAAATCTGGCACGTTTAGACGTATGGATGAATACAATGTAAAAGAGGCGGTATATGATCTGACAACTAAAGCGCGAATGTCCTTCCTAGATCAGAATAGAGAATTATTTGATTCTTTAGACATCCCTATTTTTAACATCACGGGTTCGACAACAGCGCTGGAAGTACCTTATTTTCAAATGCAGGGCGTAATGGAGTTAAACAAATACGACGCTCATAATGATATGCAGCTTACCCAAGCTCAAGCAAAAATAAAGACCGGCATGTCAGCAGATCTAGCCATGTTAAACGCACATCATTGGGATATGTCCTACGATGCATTCCCTAAACTAATGAGATTTGGGTCACCAAACCTAGACCATCCCTTTCCGAAAGAGGCTGCCCTAAAAGCCATGATTAAGCTAGCTATTGAATTAGGCTTAATAGATTAGTAACTAACCAGGAAGGCAAAGGCTGAAGTCAATGCTAACCTCAGCCTTTTTAAAAGATGATCAAGATTAAACGTGAAGCACTTCATCAATTTCATACTCAACGATTCCGCTAGGCACCTGAACGCCTACGGTATCACCTTCTTCTTTACCAATAATCGCTCGAGCGATTGGTGAAGAAATAGAGATTTTGCCTGCCTTGATATCAGCCTCATCATCACCAACAATGTGATAACGAACTTCTTCATCCGTATCGATATTGATCAATGAAACCGTGGTACCAAAAATAACTTTTCCTGTATGAGGGATAGACTTAACATCGATAATCTGGGAGTTTGAAAGCTTACCTTCCAGCTCCTGAATTCGACCTTCTATAAAGCCTTGCTGCTCTCTCGCTGCATGATATTCAGCATTTTCTTTTAGATCACCGTGCTCACGCGCATCGGCAATCGCTTCGATAACCTGTGGGCGCTTTACAGTTTTCAATTCTACTAATTCTTCTTGAAGGGCTTTTTCGCCTTCAACAGTCATTGGAATTCGATTCATCTTCCTTCCTTTATTCTTTTACCATATTTAGTGAGAGCTCTTCTTTCAGTCACGCTTATACTCATCATCAACAAGCAATTAATTCGAGTTATCAAAAAAGAGCCATCTGTATAAACAGCTGAAAAAAATAACCCGAAGCATTAGCTCCGGGTTATAAAATAAACGAGTTTTCTAGTGTAAGTCTTGAAGTCTACGTACGTGCTTCTCAGCACCAAAACGAATAGCTCGTGCAGTTGCATCACCACCAGCAAGAGTCGTACTGTAAGCAATCTTCTTCTGCAAAGCAGATTGTCTGATTTGAGCAGAGTCTGCGATGGCTCGTCTACCTTCAGTAGTATTAACAATCAGGTCAATATCGCCATTCTTAATGGCATCAACAACATGCGGACGACCTTCTTGAACCTTATTAATAGACTCAACTTCCAAGCCTGCCTCTGCTAGCGCTTTCGCAGTACCGGAGGTTGCGACCAAAGCGAAACCAATTTCGTTAAGCAGGCGTGCCACTTCAATTACGCCTTCCTTATCAACTTCTCTCACGCTCAAGAACGCCTTACCGCCGCTCGGCAATACACCACCTGCAGCAATAACTCCTTTAGCAAAGGCTTCATCGAAGGTATCACCGATACCCATAACTTCACCCGTTGACTTCATTTCAGGGCCAAGGATCGGGTCAACAGATGGGAACTTGTTGAACGGGAAAACAGACTCTTTGACACTGAAGTGCTTAGGCACCACTTCCTCGGTAAAGCCCGCCTCTGCCAGGGTTTTACCTGCCATACAACGTGCAGCAACCTTCGCCAATGAAGTGCCAATAGCTTTAGAAACAAACGGTACTGTACGTGATGCTCGAGGGTTAACCTCGATCACGTAAATCAAACCATCCTGATAAGCCAACTGGACGTTCATCAAACCTACAACACCAAGTTCTAGACCCATAGCTTTAACGACTTCCTTCATCTCTTCCTGAACTTCTTGAGACAAGGTATATGGAGGCAATGAACAAGCCGAGTCACCCGAGTGTACACCCGCCTGCTCGATATGCTGCATGATTGAACCAATCACGACATCTTTACCATCACTAATGGCATCAATATCAACCTCAATCGCCGCGTTCAAGAAGTGGTCTAGCAAGACAGGGCTGTCGTTAGATACGCTAACCGCCTCCTTCATGTACTTAACTAGCTCAGCTTCGTTATAGACGATCTCCATTGCACGCCCGCCCAATACATAAGATGGACGAACAACTAGCGGATAACCGATTTCAGTCGCTTTAGTAATCGCTTCTTCATGGCTTCGAACCGTGGCATTTTCTGGCTGACGTAAGCCCAAGCGCTCAATCATTTGCTGGAAGCGCTCACGATCTTCTGCACGGTCGATTGCATCTGGGCTAGTACCAATAATTGGCACTCCAGCTTCTTCTAAACCACGCGCAAGCTTAAGTGGCGTCTGACCGCCATAATGCACAATCACGCCCTTTGGCTTCTCTAGCTGAACGATTTCTAATACGTCTTCCAGGGTAATTGACTCAAAGTACAAACGGTCTGAAGTATCGTAATCCGTTGAAACCGTCTCTGGGTTACAGTTGATCATGATGGTCTCGTAACCGTCTTCACGCATGGCAAAGGCAGCATGAACACAGCAGTAATCGAACTCAATACCCTGGCCAATACGGTTAGGGCCACCACCGATAACAATGATCTTTTCTTTGTCAGTAACCTGAGACTCACACTCTTCTTCATAGGTTGAGTACATGTAAGCCGTGTTCGATGAGAATTCTGCAGCACAGGTATCAACACGCTTATAGACAGGGCGAATATCGAAGCCCTGACGTAGCGTACGCAATTCTTTCTCGGTAATACCAAGTAGCTCTGCCAAACGGTGATCAGCAAAACCCTTACGCTTAAGACGAAGCATCGCTTCAGCAGTCATGTCTGTGCGTGTCATATTCGATACAACACACTCTTCTTCAATCAAATCTTCAATCTGAACCAGGAACCAAGGGTCGATGCCGCTTAGCTTGTAAATTTCATCAACCGACATGCCAGAACGGAAAGCATCACCGACATACCAGATACGCTCGGCACTCGGGTTACGAAGCTCTCGAATCATCTCTGATTTAGCATCTTCAGAAGCCAGATCCAATTTCGGCTCGAAGCCGTAAGAACCGACTTCCAAACCACGTAAAGCTTTCTGTAGCGATTCCTGGAAGGTTCGGCCAATAGACATAACCTCACCTACCGACTTCATCTGTGTCGTTAGAATCGGATCTGCCTGAGGGAACTTCTCGAAGGTAAAACGAGGAATCTTAGTGACAACATAATCGATTGATGGCTCGAATGAAGCCGGCGTTACGCCACCTGTAATATCATTCTGCAACTCATCCAGGGTATAACCAATCGCCAATTTAGCGGCAACTTTGGCAATCGGGAAACCGGTTGCTTTAGACGCCAAAGCAGATGAACGCGATACACGCGGGTTCATCTCGATAACCACCATACGGCCATCTTTCGGGTTCATACCAAACTGGACGTTTGAGCCACCAGTTTCAACACCAATCTCACGCAGTACTGCCAAAGAGGCATTACGCATTATTTGATATTCTTTATCGGTCAGCGTTTGTGCCGGTGCAACGGTAATCGAGTCACCGGTGTGAACACCCATCGCGTCAAAGTTTTCGATAGAACAGATAATGATACAGTTGTCGTTCTTGTCACGAACAACTTCCATTTCATATTCTTTCCAACCAATCAGGGACTCATCAATCAAAAGCTCGTTCGTGGGTGACAGGTCCAAACCACGCTCACAAATCTCTACGAACTCTTCTTTGTTATAAGCGATACCGCCACCACTTCCACCCATGGTGAAAGAAGGTCGAATAATACAAGGGAAGCCTAAAGAGTCTTGCACCTGAAGCGCTTCTTCCATGCTATGAGCAATCGCAGAACGCGGTGTTTCAAGGCCGATTGCCTTCATTGCTTTATCAAAGCGCTCACGATCTTCCGCTTTGTCGATGGTATCAGCATTCGCTCCAACCATTTCAACGTTGTACTTATCAAGCACACCTTCGCGCTCTAGGTCCAATGCACAGTTCAATGCAGTCTGACCACCCATTGTTGGCAACAACACGTCAGGGCGCTCTTTCTCGATAATCTTTTCAACTGTCTGCCAGGTAATCGGCTCGATATAAGTCGCATCGGCCATTGCAGGATCAGTCATAATGGTTGCCGGGTTAGAGTTAACCAAGATAACTCGATAACCCTCTTCGCGAAGCGCTTTACACGCTTGAGCACCTGAATAGTCAAACTCACAGGCCTGCCCGATGACGATAGGGCCGGCGCCTAGTATTAGAATACTCTTTATGTCGGTACGCTTTGGCATTTAATTCTTTCCGTTCTCTAAGAGTTAGGTTGTAAATAGCTAAGGTGCTCACTCACAACAAAATAGGTTCACTTTCAGCAAGTATTTTGCTGACTAAACAACAGTACTAATTACTTAGCACGAGCTCTCATCGTATCGATGAAGCGGTCAAACAAAGGCGCGACATCATGCGGGCCCGGGCTCGCTTCGGGATGGCCCTGGAAACTAAACGCTGGAGTATCCGTGCGTTCAATACCTTGTAAGGAACCATCAAATAGAGACTTATGTGTTGCTTTTAGACAATCTGGTAGTGAACTCTCGTCCACTGCAAAACCGTGGTTCTGACTGGTAATCATCACAGTTTTGTCTTCTAGATTCTGTACCGGATGGTTCGCACCGTGGTGACCAAACTTCATCTTTTCAGTCTTCGCGCCACTCGCTAGCGCAAGTAGCTGGTGACCTAAGCAAATGCCGAATACCGGAACCTTGGTTTCCAGTATGTCTTTGATTGCTGCAATCGCATAATCACATGGCTCTGGATCGCCCGGGCCGTTAGATAGAAACACTCCGTCAGGTGACATAGCCAGTACATCCGCAGCAGGCGTTTTCGCTGGAACAACTGTTAGTTTACAACCACGCTCCGCGAGCATTCTTAGAATGTTATTCTTAACACCAAAGTCATAAGCCACAACATGGAATTCTGTTTCGCTTTGCTCGCCATACCCGTCAGTTAGTGACCACTCAGCTTCTGTCCAAGAGGCCTGTTCAGTGCGTGTCACCTCTTTCGCCAAGTCCATACCTTTTAGACCAGGGAACGACTTCGCAGCGGCTAGCGCCTTTTCTTCACTAATGTCATCACCAGCGATAATGCAGCCATTCTGTGCACCTTTTTCACGCAAGATTCGCGTCAAACGGCGTGTATCAATATCTGCAATCGCGACAATGCCGTTTTCTTCAAGGTATTCGTTAAGAGGCTTTTCTGAACGCCAGCTACTCGCCAATAAAGGCAAGTTACGTATAACCAAGCCTGCTGACCAAATTTTATCTGACTCAACATCTTCGGCATTAACACCGGTATTTCCGATATGCGGATAAGTCAAAGTTACGATTTGTTTTGCATAGGAAGGGTCAGTCAGGATTTCTTGATACCCGGTCATCGCTGTATTAAATACAACTTCCCCGATGGTTTCACCGTCTGATCCAATGGAGACTCCTTTAAAAATGGAGCCATCTTCAAGTGCTAAAATTGCAGGTTTTGTCAACGCCAGTTCCTCGTCGTAATCGGCTAGGAGAGAATAATAAAGATACCGTCTTTAGGCGGGTTTGAAGTGGCCTTCAGAAACTACACGCTAGGTATAAGCGATAAGCATCTGGTCCCCGAGCAGGCATTCAAAGCAGCATTTTCACACAGATAAGTTGCAAAAAAGCGAGACGGAGCTTACCCCACCTCGCTTAAAATTCTTATACTTGCGCGCGCTTCAATGTTAACCCTGCTGATACATGCGGGCTTTGAATAGACAACCACTATTCAAACGGCGGCATTGTACACATTTATGACAATTATGTCTATCAGTGAGAGGCAGTTCATAGCGCATTTTTTAGCCAAGCCACTTATTTCAAATTCAGAACATCTCGCATTTCATACAAGCCAGGCTTCTGACTCTGCAACCAGGCTGCAGCACGAACTGCACCCCGAGCGAAAGACATACGGCTAGACGCTTTGTGAGTAATCTCTACACGCTCACCTTCGCCCAAAAACATCACGGTGTGATCACCGACAACATCACCACCACGAACGGTCGCAAAACCAATAGTTTCTTTATCACGTGCACCGGTTTGACCTTCTCGCCCATAAACCGCAACCGAGCGTAAATCCCGATCCAAACCATCGGCCACCGCTTGCCCCATCGCCAGTGCAGTACCAGAAGGCGCGTCAACCTTATGTCGATGATGAGCTTCGTAAACCTCAACATCGTAGTCGTCACCCAAAATTTCAGCCGCTTTTTGAAGCAGGTTCAGGCAAACATTTACGCCTGTACTAAAGTTGGCAGCCTTACACATTGCCGCAGAAGACTGAGCCAATAACAACTCCTCCTCTTCTTCAACGGTAAAGCCAGTCGTTCCGATAACAATACCCTTACCATGCTCCGCACATAACTTAGCATTTGCCAAGGTCGCTACGGGCGCAGTGAAGTCAATCAAGACATCGAACTGACCAATCACTTCAGACAAGCTACCTGAGACAACAACACCGTTCGCACCCACACCTGCTAACTCTCCAGCATCCGTTCCGACAAGGGAACTTTCTGGGCGCTCAATGGCTGCCGTTAGCTCTGCTTCAGAAGATAGACCCACGGCCTCAATTAACATTTTACCCATTCGACCAGCTGCACCGGTCACTGCAATTCTTGTCACTTTGTTTTTCCTTATTTATAGGCGAATAAACCGGCCCAACTACCTCTACGTCATTCTCGCGCAGATTCTCGTCATTCCCGCGCAGACGGGAATCCATTGTTTTGAACCCACCTCAGGTGCTGGAAAATGCTAGATCATTCTAAATACCATGATTTCCCCGTCGATACCTACTAATTGGGTGTATCTAACTCCGCGAGACAATGGATTCCTGCCTGCGCAGGAATGACGG
>NZ_LWGE01001743.1:0-1493 GCF_001635315.1 Oleiphilus sp. HI0123 | reverse complement strand
TTTTAATAAAGACTGGACGCAAGAGGATGGCGGTGAGTTAGTTGTATACAAGGATCAGGATGATCAAGAAGGGCAAAAAGTGCTTCCTAGCTTCGCGACACTGGTGGTCTTTCTTAGTGAAGAGTTTCCGCATGAAGTGCTGCCAGCTAAAAAGGATCGCTACTCGATTGCGGGTTGGTTTCGGGTGAATACTTCTTCGGCGGACCGGGTTGACCCGCCGGAGTAAAACGAAATGAGAGAAAAGTAAAGAAAGGGGACGGAGGGATTATTAATTGACCAGCAGACAAACTTCTCCGTAAACCCAAACTCTGATACTTTCAATGATTCTTAATCCATACGCAAAAAGGAGTTTGCGATGCCGAGAAGAAAAAGGATGTATTTGCCTGACGTGCCCTTTCATATTGTTCAGCGCGGGAATAATCGAGAAGCCTGTTTTTACTCACCTGAAGATTACCAATTTTACTTGCATGTTCTAGGCGAGGTACTGAGCCGTTACAATGTGGCGCTTCATAGTTATGTTTTGATGACCAATCATGTGCATTTACTTATGACAGCTTCAGAGCAAGATGGTATTTCTCAAGTGATGAAGGTGTTGGGTAGCCGTTATGCGCAGTACTTTAATAAGACGTACAAGCGCACAGGAACGTTATGGGAAGGTAGGCACAAATCAAGCCCTATTGATGGGGTGGCCTATTTGTTGAAATGTTATCGATATATCGAACTAAATCCGGTGACAGCGAAAATGGTTGAGCGGCCGGAAGAGTACAAATGGAGTAGCTATGGCTCAAATGCCTATGGTGATGAGCATGTTGTGACAACTCCGCATGAACTGTATCTTGAGTTAGGCAGTGATATAGAGCAAAGATGCTATCAATATCGTGAGTTATTTAAAGAAAGCTTGAGTGGCTCAGATGTGCACGGGATTCGGTTAGCAGAACACTATTGCCAACCGCTGGGTTCCGATAGGTTCAAGATCCAAGTTGCCGAGAAGACAGGGCAAAAGATTGGCCAGATGCGTAGAGGGAGACCAAAAAATGGCTAATAAATAATCCCTCCGTCCCCTTAAACATTACAATTATGTCGTTAATCCAAACCGCCAAGATGAATGGATTGGAAGCATACGCCTATCAGAAAGATGTGCTTAACCGATTACCGTCGCATAAGAATAATCGGCTGGATGAGTTATTGCCACATAACGGGAAGGCTGATCAATAGGTAATGCCCAGACGCTTACAAGGATCTTGTATAACTTAAAGATTAGGTGGCTCGTTTTCTATGATGTAATCAGATAATCTATATAGGGCTGTAATTTAGTATACCGTCACGTTGCGGTGATGGAGTTGGTAGGCTTAAGTTGTTGTTACAATGAACGAAGTGATAAGAAAGAGGAGGCTGAGTCGCTCGATGACAATAGGACCTTATAAAATGGTGAGAAATGTTTAATAAGTATGATATTGCGGCAGTGATACCTGTCAGACTTGGTAGTTCAAGAG
>NZ_LWGE01001742.1:0-1965 GCF_001635315.1 Oleiphilus sp. HI0123 | reverse complement strand
GATTGATGCTTTCGTAGAGGAATCTAATATAGTGCTAAACTATTTGACAGGCCTTAATTCGTATGAAGATATCAAATCAGCAGGGGTTGCTTCAAAAGAAGACATATATATCGCTTTTTCTCCGAAAAAACGTAACGCAAAACTTTATGCAAATATTCTATCAAAGGGTTTAAAAGAACTTAAGAGTTCTGGCAAATTAGATCATTTGCTACTTAAATATTCTCTATTAAAACCGCCGAAATAGAAAAAGTCTGGTGCAACTGTTTTTTTGGGTGGCCATGAAATTAGGGGCGGTGGGTACAGCTTGTTTGTACATGGAAACACTTAACCAGGCGTTCAACACGGACTCCGTAATGCTGACACCTTTTGTGCAAAAATACGCACAAAAACTGCCATCATTACTCCTCCGGTTAACGCGGCGTTATATTTTTTAAACACTGTCACTGTTCAATATACAAGGAAACTAATAGTGAGTAATTGCCCATCTTGCTCCAAAAAGTTTGGCTTTATGAATCTGCTAAAGTCATCAAACCCCATGCGTATCAAATGCAGTGGCTGTAAAGAAATAATACGCATAAATGGTTTTCACGCTCTTATAGCTGTTGTTATTACTTTACCATTAGCGTTTTTAGTTTTAGCTGCTGTAGCAAAGGCAACTGCTAGCGGGGGTATAGCAGTTGCAGCGGCAATATTTTCAGGCTTAGTCGCTGAGTTTGTATTTTATAAATTGGTAATTTCTGGCAAGGTTAAATCTAATCTCGTAGCAAATGAAATATAACCAGGCAATCAAAGATCGCCCACGAAAGGGCCCGTGGGCTGGACTCGCTCTGCTGCGCGCCGCTCGCCCTTTATTGCGGCGTTAGGCTCATGGAGATGCTATGAAAGTCGAGATAGTAAGAGATACTGGGACAGGTTATTTTGGCACAACAACTGCCAGAACAAATGTTCCACAAGGAAAGAAACTTGAGCTTACCATGCAGAATCTATGTTCAACTTTGGGCATTAAAAAAATCTACTGGACCATTAGCTCAAGAGAAGCAAAATATTATCGCCCGGATGGACCTTATACCTATCAGAGTGCTTCCAATACCATTCTTGAATTATCTGAAAAAGTAGCCGAGAAATATGCGAATAAAAAAGCCTAACAAGTTTAGCCTGCCTCGCCCCGGAAAAATCCCCGGGGCTGGACTCGCTATCGCTCGCCGCAGCTAAAGGCGTTAGCTGTAAAAAAGGAGTTAAATTGAAGCACATATTTGTTATTGCAGTTTTAGCCTTATTGTCAGGTTGTAGTTCAATGGTAAAGACCGAAATTGGAGATTACGATTACGGCAAAAGTTTAAGTGAACTACAAAGTCAGCATATCGAGTTACAACCTCAGGATGGTTTATTCTCTGAACCACGAATTAGCATTCCATTAGATGATGCTAAAAGCCTTTGGGGAGAGCCCCAAAGTACGGAAAATCTATGGGGCGAAAAAGCTTTGGGTTCTGGTATCGCTTTAAGTGCAGCAGCTACTGGCTTAATTAGTTGGGCGGGTTATGGAGTAATAGAGCTGATGTTTTTGCCTCCTTGCCAAGAACATGTATGGTCAATAAAAAATAAACAAGTCTTAGCTAAAAGCTGCAGTACCATTGGTACAGGGTATCAATCCAAAATAGTAAAATGGGATTGGTCCGAAAATTAAATCAGCTAACAAGTTTAGCCTGCCTCGCCCCGGAAAAGGCCCCGGGGCTGGACTCGCTATCGCTCGCCGCAGCTAAAGGCGTTGGTATGACTCCCCACGTCAAGAGGCCCGCACAAAATCCTGCCGGAACCTCGGCCAGAGCCTTTCTTTTTAATTAACATTCTTCCCGTTAGGGAAGCGTCAACGCATCAGATGAAGCAAGTAATTTCGACGGTGATCATGCTGGTATTCGTGGGTTGCTAACGCGACGCGTTAACCTATCCAACCTTACTTATTACGTC
>NZ_LWGE01001741.1:0-1402 GCF_001635315.1 Oleiphilus sp. HI0123 | reverse complement strand
GACGCCAACGAAGTGCTGGCACGGAATATTGCTGATGATTCCGTTAGTCGCCTACAGCTTTTCTTTCCCGACCCATGGCATAAAGCACGCCATAATAAACGTCGCCTTGTACAGAGCGAGTTTGCTGAGCGAATCAGGTCAAAGCTTGAAATCGGAGGTGTCTTCCATATGGCAACAGACTGGGAGCCTTACGCAGAACATATGATGGAAGTGATGGAAGCCGCGCCAGGCTATGAAAACGTGGCCGGAGCCGGGCAATACTCTGAACGCCCTGAAAACCGCCCCTTAACTAAGTTTGAAAAGCGCGGTCAGCGTTTAGGGCATGGTGTTTGGGATTTGCTCTACCGACGTATTGCTTAAATACATAGAGTCTTCATAAGAAGCAATAATAGCTAAAACAAGGTTTGTATGTATGTCAGGGCACGATAACTCGAAAAGCACTGAAGGTGTTGTTGCTGAGATAGCGCCAAAAGAGTGCCGTGACCGTTTGAGAGCCGATATTGCCAACTGCGAGCTTCTGGGTGAAACCCAGGATGCCAAGAAAATATTGCTTTATCATCACCGCCAATCTTCGGTGCTAATGAATGAAATTGGCCGTTTGCGAGAAGAGTCCTTCCGCTTGGTGGGCGAAGGAACAGGGCGTGAACGTGATCTCGATGAGTACGATGCCCACTATATGCACATCGTCCTTTGGGATGAAGAGCAAGGTGAGGTGGTCGGCGCGTATCGCCTAAGAGGTACTGATCAGCTCGATGTACAGGAAGATTCTGATCGGCTGATTGTTAATTCTCCTCTTTATACTGCGAGCTTATTCGACTACTTACCAGCATCGCGTAGCATTCTAGAGCATGGGTTGGAGCTGGGCCGAAGTTTTGTTCAGCCACAATACTGGGGTTCCAAAAGCCTGGAATATTTGTGGTATGGCATCGCAGCCTTTCTTAGGCTACACCCTCAATACCGTTACTTGTTCGGCGCAGTAAGTATTAGCAATACCTTATCTGCACCAGCTAAAGACTTACTTATCTATTTCTATCAGCACTACTATGGAACTGAGACAAAGTATCTAGTCTGTCATCACCCATACCAGCTAAGTGAGGCTTCAAAAAAGCACCTAGATCAATTTTTTGAAGGTTTAGATCTAAAGGAAGGCTTCATTAAGCTCAAGAAACAGCTAAGGTATCTTGGCTTCGCTGTTCCTGTTTTATACAAACAGTATGCAGAATTGTCAGAACCAGGCGGGACGCGCTTTTTAGGCTTCAATATCGACTCGGACTTTAGTGATTGCGTTGACGGCTTTGTCGTGGTCGATATTGATCAAATGTCAGGACAAAAACGAAAACGCTATGGTTTGCTGACGCATCGGCTTGTTTCATCTTAGTATTATTGTTTGTTTGGGTCTCAT
>NZ_LWGE01001740.1:0-1522 GCF_001635315.1 Oleiphilus sp. HI0123 | reverse complement strand
CTAATGCCATCATCTACTTCAACTCGAAAGTACTCAGTAACCTGCTGGACAGNTTCGAGGAACAGCGCAATGACAGATACCAGGAAACAGTCAAGCGGGNCTCACCGGTAGCTTGGGAGAACATCAACTTCCGGGGTACATACACGTTCGCGCCGACGGGCGAACTGCCAAAACTGGAGGACTTAATGGCACCGATTGAGGGCTATCGACCTAGAAATGAAAGTTGATACCCCTCTACAAGCCACGGCAGACGGGGGCTTCAGAGGTTTTTGCAATATATGGAGGCAAAATCCCTAGGACCCCGTTCAGAGAGAATTCGAGGATTTTCTCCAATGTGGTCGGCTAGAGTATGGCTTTTTGCGTGTGCGCTGTGAAGACTGTCATCACGAGCGTTTGGTCGCTTTCAGCTGCAAACGGCGTGGTTTCTGCCCCAGCTGCGGTGCCCGCCGGATGGTGGAGAGTGCCGCACTTTTGGTGGATGAAGTATTTCCCGCAGAGCCTATTCGCCAATGGGTGCTGAGTTTTCCTTTCCAGTTGCGCTTTTTGCTGGCCCGTTACCCGGAGCTGATGGGCAAGGTCTTGAGCATCGTTTACCGTATACTCTCAACCCATCTGATTAAGAAAGCGGGTTTTACCAAGGCTACGGCACAAAGTGGATCGGTAACGCTCATCCAACGCTTTGGCTCCGCGCTGAATCTGAATGTACACTACCACATGCTGTTTCTCGACGGGATTTACACCGAAGACGGCCATGGTAAACAGCGCTTCCATCGGGTCAAAGCGCCGACCCACGATGAGCTGAATACCCTCGTTCACACCCTTAGCCACCGCATAGCTCGCTGCCTGGAAAAGCAAGGGCTACTCGAGCGAGATGTCGAAAATACCTGGTTGACATTGGAAGAGGGCGAGGAGGATACGCTCACCCAATTACACGGCCATTCGGTCACTTACCGCATTGCCACCGGCCCCCAGCAGGGGCGCAAGGTCTTTACTCTGCAAACTTTACCGGGGCGAGAAGATAAGGCTGATGCTAGCAGCCGAGTAGCCAACCACGCAGGGTTCTCCTTGCACGCTGGCGTGATGGCCGAAGCGCATCAGCGAGATAAGCTTGAGCGCCTGTGTCGCTATATCAGTCGGCCAGCGATCTCGGAAAAGCGTCTGGCATTGACCGCCAATGGACAAATCCGCTACGAGCTCAAAACCCCTTACCGCAATGGCACTACGCATGTGATCTTCGAACCACTGGATTTCATTGCCAAGCTAGCGGCTTTGGTACCCAAGCCTAGGGTCAACCTTACTCGATTCCACGGGCTTTTTGCACCGAACAGCAAACACCGCGTTCAAGTAACACCCGCTAAGCGGGGCAAAAAGCCCGATCAATCGGAAGGTCTCGATACTGACTGGTGTGACAAGAGCCCTGCAGAGCGCCACCGCGCTATGACCTGGATGCAACGACTCAAGCGTGTTTTTACCATCGACATCGAGGTCTGTGAACACTGCGGTGGCCAAGTCAAAGTGATTG
>NZ_LWGE01001739.1:0-2014 GCF_001635315.1 Oleiphilus sp. HI0123 | reverse complement strand
AATGTTGGATAGTGCTTATCAACTTCACTATCCGACTTTCCGAGAAGGTTATCAGGCGATGTTAAGACAAACCTAAATAGATGAATTCATCACCATTATGCCATCCATTTCAACCTGAGCATCTTTAGGTAGTGATGCGACGCCAATGGCGGCTCTTGCGGGATAAGGCGCTTCAAAATACTTGGCCATGATTTCATTCACGGTGGCGAAGTGTCCTAGGTCTGTCAGGAAAATATTGAGTTTAACTATGTCTTGAAGTGTACCGCCTGCGGCATTGCATACAGCGGTAAGGTTATCAAATACTCGCGTGATTTGCGTGCTGATATCGCCTTCTACCAGGCTCATCGTACTTGGGTCCAGCGGGATCTGGCCAGATAAAAAAACGGTCTCGCCGACTTTTACTGCCTGGGAATAGGTTCCGATTGCTTCCGGTGCATCTGCTGTTTGAATAATGGACTTGTTACTCATATTTCCTCCTGGAAGCTAATCACTTTATTTTGATATGACTCTGGTAAGCCTTAGAACGGCTTTGATTGAGCGAATTCGGCGCATAACTCGAGCCAGGTGTCGTCGACCCTGAACATGTAGCACAACACTAACAACACTTAGTTTGGCGTTTTGTTCCGTCACGCCGATTCGTTCGATATTACCTTCGGCGTGCGTTATCGCTGCGGCTAGCTCGGCAATAATGCCGCGTTGGCGTTCAAGCTCTACCTTCAATTCAACGGTAAACTCATCGGTAATATCTTTCACCCAGGATAAGTGCATTTGAACCTGATTGTTGCTTAGGTTCATAATTTTTGAGCAGCCCTCGGAATGAATGGTGATGCCAGAGCCTGTGTCAGGTAAGCCTACGATCGGGTCGCCCGGGATCGGGTGGCAGCAATGTGCGAAAGACAGGTTCATTCCTTCTGAGCCCTTGATCATCATGGACACTGTAGAGGTATCTTGAGCTTCGTTTTCAGCCTCATCTTGTATTGCATCAGACATCAATTGACGAGCAATGATGAACGGCATGCGCTGACCTAAACCGATATTGCGCAGGAGTACATCCATGCTCTCGGCTTGGTTATGTTCAAGAACTTTTTGAATCTGTGCTTCAGGAATATCTTTCCAGGAAACATTAATGCCAGAGAGTGACTTATCGAGCAAGCTCTTACCAAGCGCTAGGCTTTCGGCTTCGCGTTGGTCTTTCAAGTAGTGCCTTATGCTGCTCTTGGCTTTACCGGTTGTGACAATATTCAGCCAAGCCCTACTTGGTTTAGCGCTAGGGGCAGTGACTACTTCAACCGTTTGCCCGCTTTGTAGAGGTACGCTCAAGGGGGCAAGTTGTTTGTTTACGCGACAGGCGACACAAGCATGACCAATATCGGTATGGATAGCATAGGCGAAGTCGATTGGGGTTGCCCCCGCAGGTAATTCGAGAATCGCGCCTTTGGGTGTGAATACATAGATCTCGTCGGGGAAGAGGTCGATCTTAACGTGCTCAATAAACTCCATAGAGTCAACGGCTCGTTCACGAAGTTCTTTCAGGCCGCTTAGCCAGCGATCAATACGCGCCTGATTGGCCAAGGCGAGATCTGACTCATCTTTATATTGCCAGTGTGCAGCAATACCGTAGTCAGCCAAATCTTCCATATCCTTAGTACGAATCTGAATCTCGATATTAACGTGCATACCGAAAAGTGTCGTATGGAGAGACTGGTAGCCATTTGCTTTAGGTACGGCGATATAGTCTTTAAAACGAAAGGGCAGCGGCTTGTATAAACTGTGGGCGGCTCCGAGCACGCGATAACAATCGTCTTCAGAGTCAGTAATAATTCGAAAGGCATAAACATCCATAATTTCATGGAAGGATTTATGCTGGTATTTCATTTTTTTATAAATGCTGTTCAGGTGCTTCTCGCGACCGAGTATCTCAGCATTAATACCGCGTTCTTTGAGCTTATCTTCAAGGCAATGTTGAATATCGGCAAGAATTTCATTGTGATTGCCACGTAACTTCTGCACTGCC
>NZ_LWGE01001738.1:0-741 GCF_001635315.1 Oleiphilus sp. HI0123 | reverse complement strand
AGCCGATTCTGTTTATTAAACCAGGGTCGGCTGTCGTCTCTTTAAGTGAACCTTTCACTATTCCAGACACAGATTGCCACTATGAGGCAGAGATTGCCGTATTGATCGGAGAGACGCTATCTAATGCAAATGCCGAACAAGCGGAGCAAGGAATTGAAGGCTTAGGTTTGGCGCTTGATCTAACGCGGCGTGAGCTGCAGTCAAAGTTGAAAGAAAAATCCCACCCTTGGGAAGTCGCCAAAAGCTTTGATGGTGCTTGCCCGCTCAGTGAATTTGTTCCGTTAGGGAACTGTACAGCCTTAAACCAGCTTGAGTTTACCTTGAGTATCAATGGAGAGTTGCGACAGCATGGTAAGAGTAGCGATATGTTGAACCCGATCGCGCCACTTATTGCGCATATGAGTACCTTTTTCACGCTCAACCCAGGTGACGTTGTTCTTACCGGAACGCCGAAGGGGGTGGGGCAGCTACACAAAGGGGATCAGTTGTCGCTAAAGTTTGGCAAGAATTTAGCTTTTGATACTAAGGCAATCTAAATTTAGCTGCTGACTTCGGTGTCTCCCATTCCCCCAGCTGCCGATTCTCTATATAATTGCGGGCTTTTTCGATATTAGGAATTAGCCCGCGTGCCTCAGACTCAAACCCGTTCTTCTGAACTTGCTAGCAGTGCATCAAGTAGTGAGTCAAATTTGCAGACGATAGCTGATTTTATTCGTTACACTTTTTCGAGTTTGAATCGTG
>NZ_LWGE01001737.1:0-964 GCF_001635315.1 Oleiphilus sp. HI0123 | reverse complement strand
CTGGTACACCTTCTTCAGAGTGAATATCTACGGGCATCCCGCGCCCGTTATCGGCAACTGACAAAGAACCATCTTCATACAATACAACATCAATTTTACTGGCGTGACCCGCAAGCGCTTCATCGACACTGTTATCGATTACTTCCTGAGCAAGGTGATTGGGCCGAGTGGTTTCAGTATACATCCCCGGTCTTTTCTTAACCGGGTCCAAACCACTTAGTACTTCGATTGAGTCGGCGTTATATTGCTTCGGAGATGAGTTATTGTCTGCCATATACTTCTTATGCTGCTATTAATGAGGAGGGATTTTATTTAGTGAAGCTTAACCGAGAATAGAGAGGCTGCCAATACCTAGTCTTCACTTAAGTCTAAGGGGTAGTGACTCGCACCAATCTCAAGCACATCGAGAGCCTCGATATTTGATTCAAAGAACTGAACACTAAAGTCAATGCCACTGATCACTTCCCGATTTGCGTTTAAGGTCTCGAACGAGTAGTAATTCGGATAGATTCCTTTTGCTTCTCCATCGTCAAATGAGCGCTCATCGCCATCATTATTGGTACTTGCTCTAACAAAATACTCGCCGACCGGGATATTCTCAAAGCGATAGCTGTATACACCGTCAGACAAAGATCCTGCCACGGTAGATGTAGCAAAAATAGGTTCTTCTGGCAAAGCGTTCAAAACCTCATCTAAGGCAATAAGCGATATATAAAGATTACCGACCGATTCGTTACCAGAAATAGTATTCGATGCGATTACATCAAGCGATGCAGTTTGCACCGCACCATCATTTATTTGATATTCTATGATCAAACTACCTTTCTTAAAGGTGTTTACTGGAATCGCTGCACTATTAATTTCTACCGTATAGATCCCTAAACCATTGGAATCTGTATCATCCTGACGAACATCTAACCAACTGGCGTCAGCTTCACTTGGTGTAATACCGGAGACAATAACG
>NZ_LWGE01001736.1:0-664 GCF_001635315.1 Oleiphilus sp. HI0123 | reverse complement strand
TCATAGCTATCTTTAACTTTCACCTCACCATGAAATTGGCTCTTTATGTNAATATCGATAACCTCTGCGATGTTGCCAGGCAAAGTCCCTATTAGAGCGCCATGCCCCAAGTCATGATCTTGATTATACTGATAGATATTAGGGTTAATGAGAGCGGGAATAGTTTTCTCTCCAACACTTAGTAATGTCGTATCATTTGAGTTGATGATAGCCTGTTCTACGGGGGCACCCGAGCTATCAAATAAGTTGGAAATTCGTCCCCATATTGAGTTCGCAATATCTGGGAAATGACTTGTATAGAGTTCGCTGTCGAAATTTTGAGCAAACAATTGTGGCTGGCCGTCAGTTTCACGCTCGAGGTGAATGAGTATGTTGTCGTCGCTGCCCTCAATATAGCTCGTATAAGTATCTGATGAAGGAAGCCCTGCCGATTCTATAAAAAGACCTAGATCTCCGGTTAACTGGACCGAGGAGCTGGAGTCGATGTTAGATTGCTGGTTATCTTCAGCAAAAAACTTGCGAATGATGATGTTCTGCGATGTGCTGATCATTCGAATGTCTTCTACTTCTGCCGCTGAATACTCCTTGAGCGTGGTAAGGGTCTCTTCGGTGGATACACCTTCAATCATATGAAGATTAAGTCCGTCACGTATATACAGTCTAT
>NZ_LWGE01001735.1:0-873 GCF_001635315.1 Oleiphilus sp. HI0123 | reverse complement strand
TATGGATAACCTACTAGATTTTTCAGAAAAGGTAGCATTGATTACCGGCGCTGCCAGTGGCTTTGGTAAAAGCCTAGCCGAAGAGTTAGCCAAGCGCGGAGCGAACTTAGTGCTAGCTGACTTCAACGAAGAAGGCTTAACACTGACAAAGCAGGATTGTGAAACCCTAGGCAGTAAGGTTATTGCCTTAACGGGTGATATAGCTGAAGAAGCGCATTCTGAAGAACTCGTAAAGGCTGCGGTTGATAATTTTGGCAAGCTTGATATTGCTGTTAACAATGCTGGTATCGCTCCTAAACTGGGCCCATTGGTTCACCTGGACGGCCCAACGCTTTCTCGTCAGTTAGATGTTAATACTAAAGGTGTCGCGTTTGGCCTGAAGCATCAGTTAAGAGTCATGGCTGCTCAAAAAGAGGGTGCGATTCTGAATGTAAGTTCCATGGCAGGTTTAGGTGGAACGCCGATGGGAAGCTCCTATGGCGCTGCCAAGCACGCTGTAATAGGTCTAACTAAAACGGCCGCAGTTGAATGTGGGCCTATGAATGTTCGAGTTAATGCGATTTGCCCCTTCTTTACGTCAACGCCGATGGTTGATAATCCAACGATGAATCCGAATGATAATATCGAAGAGGTCAACAAGAACCTTGCGCGCGGCTGTCCGATGAAGCGTATCGCACGAGTTGAAGAAATTGTGAATGTCATGGTCATGATACTGTCACCAGCGAATAGTTATATGAACGGTATTGCTATACCGGTTGACGGCGGCATGTCAGCCATGTAATTTCAAAGGGGTCAGACTCGATTGAATTTCAATCGAGTCTGACCCCTTTGAAAATAAGCTATAAAAATAATAGGAAGAGGTCATGAGTACAA
>NZ_LWGE01001734.1:0-703 GCF_001635315.1 Oleiphilus sp. HI0123 | reverse complement strand
TTCTCGGGTGATTTAGGGGCTCCTCATTCTCCTTTGTTAGCCGCGCCAAAGCCTCCCGAAGCATGTGAAACCTTGGTGATTGAAAGCACCTATGGCGATAAGAATCATGAAGATCGACGCTCTCGTCGGCAGCGACTTAAGGCAGTGATCGAGAGTGCTGTTCAAGACAGAGGTGTGGTCTTGATTCCTGCGTTCAGTATCGGCCGCACTCAGGAGCTATTGTATGAACTTGAGTCATTGATCTATGAGCTTAAAGATAAAGCCGATCAGGGGGCGCTGAATTGGGCTGAGCTTGAAGTGATAGTCGACTCACCTTTGGCCAACGACTTTACTGATACCTACCGACAACTAAAACCTTTTTGGGATGCAGAGGCTCAAAGTCGGGTAGCCGAGGGTCGACACCCTCTGTCATTTGAAAATTTACTCACGATAGATGATCATCAAACTCACCTCGACACAGTGAATTATTTGGCAAAGACGGCTCGCCCAGCGATAGTGATCGCCGCTAGCGGTATGTGTGCTGGTGGGCGTATTGTTAATTACCTTAAAGCTTTAATTGAAGACAAGCGTACTGATATTCTGTTTGTAGGTTATCAAGCTGAGGGAACTGCAGGGCGAGATATTCAAACTTACGGGACACGAAATGGCTATGTCGAGCTAGAGGGTAAGCGCTATACGATTAATGCCGCTGTACATACGATCT
>NZ_LWGE01001733.1:0-3349 GCF_001635315.1 Oleiphilus sp. HI0123 | reverse complement strand
ACCCTTACTACCTGCACGGCCTGTTCTGCCAACGCGATGAACATGGACTTCGGAGTCGCGTGCTATGTGAAAGTTTATGACAGCATCTAGATCTTTAATATCGAGACCGCGGGCCGCGACATCCGTTGCGACCAGAATTGAGGCGCTTTGATTAGAGAATCTAACAAGAGTTTGGTCTCGATCGCGCTGTTCCATATCACCATGTATCGCAATGGCGCTGAAGTTTCTATCATGTAAGGCATCTGCCAGGTCTTGGGTTTCTCGTTTGGTATTGCAGAAAATCACCGTTGATGGTGGTTGATACTGCATGAGAATACGATGAACTGCATCAATTCGCTCATCTTGATCTGGGAGTTCATAGAAGTGTTGCTCAATACTGCTGTCACTATGTGTTGACTCAACCTTTACCATGACCGGATCGGTGAGATATTGCGCTGCGATCGATTGAATCTGTTTTGGATAGGTTGCGCTTAACAGCAGAGTTTGGCGCTCTTCTGGTATATCTTCAATGATAGTATCCAAGGCCTCCTGAAAGCCCATGTCTAGCATTCTATCAGCTTCGTCCAATACCAGCGTGTCAACATTGTTGAGCTTCAGGTTACCTTTTCTAACGTGTTCTTCAACCCGGCCAGGAGTACCGACGATGATATGTGCGCCGTGCTCTAAAGAACCAACTTGAGGGCCAAAAGGCATGCCGCCACATAAGGTGAGAACTTTTATATTGTGAATAGCGCGGGCAAGTTTGCGAATTTCTTTGGCGACTTGATCGGCCAGCTCACGAGTAGGGCAGAGCACCAAAGATTGAATTCTGAAACGTTTTACGTCTAGCTTATTGAGTAGCCCAAGCCCAAATGCGGCAGTCTTTCCTGAGCCCGTTTGACCTTGCGCGATGACATCTTTTCCCTCAATAATCAGGGGCAGGCTCTGCATTTGAATCGGTGTCATGGCTTGATAGCCTAATGAATCCAGATTGTCTAAAAGTTCTTTTTTTAGGGCTTGGGAAGAAAAAGCAGAGTCGCTCAAAATAATTGTCCTGATGTTGGAAAGCAGCAAGGCCCCTGTTTATCGAATACGGGCCTTAATAAGTGGCACATTCTAGTACTTGTCAGCGAAGTGTTCCATCTCTAGCTGAATTCTAACTAAGGAGGTTTCCCTATCATCTCATGAGACAACCTCATAACAAGGTTTGTATTCCTTATCACCCAGCTTCATTCGGCGCTGGTCGACGAACGTGCGCAAGAGCTTATCCAATGGCTCTATAATTTCCAAATCTCCAGTGATCTTGAATGAACCATGCTCTGCAATTGCTTTCAAACCTTGCTCCTTGACATTACCGGCAACAATTCCTGAAAAAGCTTTGCGTAAGTTTGCGGCAAGAATGTGAGGCTCCTGATTTTTGGACAGGTCTAGGTTTGCCATGTTGGGATGAGTGGGCTCGAAAGTTTTTTGAAACTGATGGTCGATATGAAGTTGCCAGTTGAAAAAATAAGCATCTTTTCGGGAGCGGCGATGTTTAAAGACCTTATGACAGGTTTGCACCATATGCTGAGCGACAGCACCGGGATTGTCAGTAATAATTTGATATTTCTCTTGTGCTTCTTCGCCAAGAGTTTGGCCAATAAAATCGTCAATCATCTTGAAATAGGCTTCGCTTTCTTTTCCGGCGGCAAAGACTAAAGGGAAGGGGGTCTTAGCGTTTTTGGGGTGAAGTAGAATGCCCAAAATATAGAGAATTTCCTCTGCCGTACCAACACCGCCAGGAAATACGATAACCCCGTGACCACAGCGCACAAAGGCTTCCAGGCGTTTTTCGATGTCTGGGAGTATAACTAGTTCATTGACGATAGGGTTTGGAGACTCGGCTGCGATAATTCCTGGCTCTGTAATGCCTATATAGCGCCGCTCTTCAAAATGCTGTTTGGCGTGGCCTATTGTGGCACCTTTCATGGGCCCCTTCATTGCGCCGGGGCCACAGCCGGTAATAATGTTTGCTTCGCGAAGGCCTAGTTGGTAGCCCACCTCTTTGGTAAATTCATATTCGCATCGATTGATAGAGTGGCCACCCCAGCAGACTATAAGCGGTGCTTGGGCGCCTTTGCGCAGCAAGTTGGCATTTCTAAGAATATGAAAGACTGCATCAGTGATGCCCTTGGAGTGTTCAAAGTCAAAATGCTGAGGGTCAAGCAGTTGGTTTTGAACGTAGAGCACATCTCTTAATACTGAAAAAAGTTGTTCCCGAATACCGCGAATCATCTTGCCATCAACAAAGGCTGAGCCAGGCGCATTTTCAATCAGCAGCTTGATACCACGAGACTGGCGTATAAATTTGATACGGAAATCTTTATAGCGCTCGATGATTTCATTGGTATCATCGACGGTGCTGCCGGTATTTAAGACCGCTAAAGCACAGCGCTTAAACAATTCATAGACCTTGGTTCGCGACAGCTCGACTAATTGTTTTACTTCATAGGCAGAAAGGATTTCAAGGGAGCCTTCAGGGGAGACTGTGGTATAGGGCATTGTCTCACAAGGTAAAATTTTGATACTGGGGTTGTCGCTTATCGTGTGAGAGTTTTCTCTTGGCGTATTTTTATCAGTATCCCTCATAGATTACCTTTATATTTATCGAGTTTATATATTCATACTATGTATATAACTAAGCATAGTTTAGTGAGTAAAATATAGTAGGTGAATGTGACTCATTTACGACTAGTGGCTAGCTCTCTTGTAATGGTGGCGCTAACAATAACATTTGTGATTTAAGGTTGGGGGAAGGAGTGATATATAATTTAAGAGGTAAAAGCTAAGGATTGACTGTGCCGGAAAATAAAAAAGCTAGGTCCAAAGACCTAGCTTTCATTCAGGCCGAAACTAAAACTTAAGCTTTAGTGTTACGACGGCTGAAGCCAAGACCTAATAAGCCAAGACCCAGGATTGCAAGAGAGCTAGGCTCAACAACGTCAACTGTATCAACAGTATTTACAGTAATACCTCTGATGTAGTAGTCATCATTTGTGCCAGTTACACCAAACTCGTATAAGCTACTATTGTAATTATATGAAGAGAAGTTGTACAAATTTGAGCTTGGGATATCAGCGCCAGCTATGAGCGTACCATTCACAGACCAACTAAAGTCATCGTTGCCGCCAACGTGACCGAACAAAACAGAAACAAGGTCTACACTCTCATCGAACAAGAATGATATTGTTTCGTCAGGACCAAAGCCGTCGACTTGATTGCTCGTATCAAAAAAAGAGCTTTTCACGCCTAAGCCATGTCTGGTGTCGACAGAAACGCCTGGCTGACCAGTCACTGTCAAGCCAAGGCCATATTGTGAGAAGTTCAGAGG
>NZ_LWGE01001732.1:0-645 GCF_001635315.1 Oleiphilus sp. HI0123 | reverse complement strand
TACAAGATTACAGCGTACGCATGTAAATATGGTGCTGCATTATCTATTTAATCTGGCTGTATAGTGCAAATAAGGTGGTGGCAATAGGTGGGAGGATAGTGCTCATGCTTACTGTTCTGGTTTATCGGGTGGCGCTTCAGTTGAAGTCTTCTTTTGATCAGTTTTTTTAGCTGGAAAGAAAGCATCAGTTTTATGTTTAGCTTTCGCTTTGATTTCAGGTGTGATGTATCGAGACAGCGTGGCGATTGCCGCAGCCATTACAGATATGTCATCGGTGTAGCCAAGAACGGGGGTTAAGTCAGGAATCCCGTCAATAAGGCTAATGAAGTAGCCGAGCGTTCCGAGAATAACCGTTTTTACCCATGCTGGAGTGTTTGGTTCGCGTAGGGTGTAATACAAAATTAGTGCGTGAGTAATAGCTTCCTGAGAAAGGGAGCTGAAGGCAGATTTGATTTTACTAGTTAGCTTTTTTTCGTTTATATCGTCTTTCATTTTACTCTCGACCAGGCTTTATTCGAAGCCTGGTTTTAATATCTGATCTTTGCCAGCAAGTACTAAACCAATGCTGTTTTCCTGTAGCCATAATAAAGTTAGGAGATTCCCTGGAGTCGCGCTGTCGTCAGATTTTGATATAAATCCCTTTAA
>NZ_LWGE01001731.1:0-965 GCF_001635315.1 Oleiphilus sp. HI0123 | reverse complement strand
GGCCGTGAAGGAGTATTATCAAGAGCTTTTTGAAAGGCCCGGATACCGCCCAGCCGTCAGAAAAAAGTAATCTAAACCATGACTTTTCTTTTTCGGGGGAGCGACCCCAAAATAAAGTGACCGGAACAAGTTGAACGTCCAATGGGTCTATATCGGAATTTTTATTGCTCTCGGCAATGGTCTTGACGATTTGTTTGAGCCGATTAGTGACCATAGGGGTTTGGCGTTTTTTAAACCAGTTTCCTTGACGTTCATACAAGAAGAAAAAAGAGCGCCTAACCGAGTTTTCATTGAGTTTGAGTTGTGCTTGGGCAGAAGGGAGTCCAGACTTAATGCAGCTGTTTTCGAGGACGAGACGAGCAGAGAGTGAGCTGTATTGTAAAACATAACAAACCGGCTTGTTCGGGTCTATTTTAAGGCTTTCCGTGTCGGCACCTTTTACTTCAACGCGAACCCACAAGAATAGAATTTTTCTTAGCAGGCTAAATAGTAAAGAACTTAATCCGAAAAAATGACTCATAAACTAAGGGTCTCCGTTTAGTTCAATTATGTGCAGTACCGGGTTGCTCTACTACAAGCATTCAGCGTCTTAACTTCTGTATATGGGCTGAATCATGTAATCGAGTTGTCGAGCAGTATATGTTGGTGGGCTAGTTTATAGGCAAGCCTGCCTCAAGGCAAAATTCACTTGTTTGCTGTCGGCCATAAATCACAGCTCTGTGGCTGCTTTATCTCAAGTCTTTCACATATTTGTAACCGCAAGGTTAAATCTGTGGGGCAAAAGATTACTACCTTGAAAGCTTTGCTGAAAACACTTGAAATTAAAGAGTACGCTCTCTATATTTTCCTGCCGGGCCTTACGATCAGAGAAGACCCGTCGACTCGCATTGTAGAAGAGTCTGTCGTGAGTCAATATGTTAATCATAACAATATGAATCTAGAGTTAATTCAATTCAGAGTAAACC
>NZ_LWGE01001730.1:0-2308 GCF_001635315.1 Oleiphilus sp. HI0123 | reverse complement strand
ACGAAGTTTTAGTACTCAAGTAATGAATATGATTGTTGATGATACGATGCAGTTTAAGAAGCTTGATGATTTGGCCAGTGAACTCAATATGAGCCCAAGAAATTTAAGACGTGTCTTGGAAAAAGAAAACACTAGCTACCAACAAATTAAGCAAAAACTACGATGTGAAAAAGCGCTAAGCCTGCTAAATGATAGTAATCGATCAATAAGCGAGATAGGGTTGGAATTAGGCTTTGATGAAGCCTCGGTATTTTCTAGAGCGTTTAAAACCTGGATGGGCTTATCACCGCGTGCCTATCGTGATAAACACTCGATTGGAAGTGCTTGAGAAGAGTTACCCGGCTTCTTTTGTTTGCTGGTTATAAAGGCTTTCAATTCTTGAAAGAGCATTATCTGTCTTGCGGCAGTATTCTTTGCTGTCTTTTGCGTAGCTGAAAACAACACTGATTCGGTAAAAATGCCGAACTTTCACACACTCGGTGACGATGCCCCCAACCTTGGAAAGTGAAATATACTTACCTCTAAAGTTAATTAGAATGCGTTCTTTGGCCTTAAAGGGACGACGCGACCTGATCGCCATACCATAGCGATTGATATCGAGGCATTTAACTTCCTGTGAGGAACTGAAGAATTTTCTTAAGCCGACAGGTTGTATTGATATTCGTAAATCAGGCGCTTTATGGCGTCTTTTAATGCGGCGCTCTGCCCAATTTATGAGTTTAATTTTATGCATAGGTATAAAATGGTATGGGGTTAGGTCGAATCAGGAGAGGGATATTAAACGCTAAACACCCAACAAATCAACTTTCAACTGACAGCTGTTCTTATAGTAAATGAATATAGGTTAAATTGTTGGTAAAAATTAGTCTTGTTAAGCCAGTCTGTTTTGTTAATATCGTTTAGATACTTTGAACTAATGCTTTGCATGTAATCATTTTCATAATATTTAAGGGCTCACATTGAAACCGCTATCTACGAAACAATTATACAAAACATGTGATGATGCTGACTTGGGCTTTTCCAGTACTAAAGCTCTGCCGCCATTAAATGAATTTGTAGGTCAGGACCGTGCACAGGAAGCTGTCCGCTTTGCGATGTCAATGCCTGACTCTGGTTACAATGTGTATGCAATTGGCCGCAATGGCTTGGGCAAGCGTACGATGATCTTGCGTTTTCTAGATCATCACCGTAAAGAAAATAGAGAGTTATACGATTGGTGCTACGTTGCTAACTTCGATGAGCCTAGATCACCCAAAGTACTTAAGTTACCGGTTGGCATGGGCGCTAATTTAAAAAAGGATGTCGAAAAGCTTATGACCCGTTTGGTCAAAGGCATTCCTCAGGCTTTCGAGAATGATCAGTACTTTCAGCGCTCAGAAGCACTCAAGCTAGAATACGCTGAAAAGCAAGAAGCGGCATTAGAGAAAGTCGCTAAGCAAGCGAAGCGAAAAAAGGTAAAGCTATCTTTGACAACCCCTGGTGGATACCGTCTCACTGCAATGAATGGTGAAGATGTACATACAGTCGAAAGCTTTGAAGCACTTGCGGAAGATGAGAAAGATCAGTTTGATGATGTAATCACTAAGCTTGAATTAAAGCTAAGAGGGGTGATTAGAAAAATAGCAAACTGGGAACAGGAGTTTGTAGATAAGCAGCAAGCGCTCAATGAAGAGGTTGTACTGGGCGTTACACAGCACCTGGTTGAGTCACTTGCTCACAAATATCATAAGCACTCTTTAGTAATTGATTATTTGAATGATATACAAAATGATATCGTCAATAACTTAGATATTTTTCTCGAAGACAGCGAAGAGCAGGGCGCTATGTCCAATGCAACGCTTGAGAAGAAACTACCTCGTAGATATCAGGTTAATGTACTGGTTCAGCACAAGGACTCTAAAGAGCCTGTTATCGTTGAAGAAAACCCAAACTATCACACGATGTTTGGTTATGTGGAGCATGTGACCTACAAAGGCACGGTGTTTACCGACTACTCCTTAATTCGCTCGGGTTGCTTACATCGTGCCAACGGTGGCTACCTGTTGATTGATGCGGCGAAGGTGCTTGAACAACCTTTTGTGTGGGACGGGATCAAGCGAGCCCTGCGTTCCAAGGAACTGCAAATCAATTCCCTGGAAAGAGAAGTGACTTTGTCTGGAACGATTTCTTTGGAACCGGAACCGATTCCATTAGATGTTAAGATTATTCTCTTTGGTGACCTCGAAACTTATCTATTGCTTCAGAATTACGACCCTGAGTTTGAAGAACTGTTTAAAGTGACAGCGGACTTCGAAAACGAAATGAATCG
>NZ_LWGE01001729.1:0-2292 GCF_001635315.1 Oleiphilus sp. HI0123 | reverse complement strand
TTGGAATATATATTTATTAAAGTTATGTAATGCTTGATTGGCCTTAGGGTGTTTGATTCAGTAAGTAGCTATTCGCACGCAGAGAAAGATAGGCTCTCTAATTTAGATTCAATATCCTGAAGCTCTAATTTGCGCCACAATCTTTCGTTTTTCCAGTAGTCAGGCCCGATTTCAGTCAGATGTTCTGTTAGAAGGTACATTAGGTTACTGGTCTTAGTTGGTCTGGCGGCAAAGTGATATCTATCCTGACGATCAATTGCATTACATATAGTATTGACGATACCGTCATCGTCACTAGTGCATTTTAGAATGCGAAGTTTGTTCTGATCAAACTTGTTCACAGAGCTTTCAATGCAGCCGCAGACCTCTAGTACGGAAAAATCTTTCAATAGTTCGGTTATTATTGAGGGCGGTTCCGTAAGCAAGTCCATTCCGATATCGAGGCTAGTTATTTTTTCTGCTAAAAAATAAAAAACTTCTCCGACCAATTCTTCTCTGATTATTTCTAAAATTGCATGTTGCTTTTCATCTATATCCGTAGATTGGATTTTGCTTATGAGCTCTTTTAACGAAAGATCGTCATTAGGGTAGTATGAGGTAATTCTGTAATCATCGTTTAGGTCAATGTAGTCATCGTCTTTATCACTCTGATATCTCCCTTCAATTGTGATGATTCGATTTTGATAGAGATGATTGAGATAAGCTGCCTGGTTATATGCACAGGACGAAAAGCCAGCCTTCAAAAGTTTACTAGCTGTGGTTTCGCGCTGCCCAATTTTTATTGATGCAATCAGTCCGGCAAATAGGATAAATTCGAAAGTCGTTCTGTTGTCCATATTGAGACGCCCTTTTAATAACAGGAAGGATATATTTTTCAGCAGAGTCGTTGACGTTCAGTACTTTGCTCCTAATTTGGGAGAATCTTATCATGAGCCCATAATCGGCTCAATGAACAAAACAATCTCTTCTGATAATTACAAAAGTTTGATTTCGTGGCTAAAATTGTGTCGTAAAGAGGCAGGTTTAACGCAACGTGATATCAGCTCGCGTCTGAATTATGCAAACAGTTTTGTTCCGAAGGTCGAGCTTCTTGAGCGGAAGCTAGATGTCTACGAATACGTCAAGTACTGCGCTGTTATTGGCGTTGATCCCAGAGATGGAATTGCATTTTTAGAAGGTAAAAAGTTCAACGACGAAAACTAATGCACTTGTTAGTTTTAACCGTCGATGCCTGTCTTTGAATTCATGCATCAGTTTCCTAATATTTATATACCGACATAGTTAGTCCTCTCGAATTCGTGTATCTGTAGACTTAGTCCCGTGTAATTCGTGTTTGAGTGAAGTTAGTCCCGTGAAATTCGCCTTTTAGTAATTATAGTTTAGAGCTGAGGTTGAGCTTATATAAGTCAAGAACAGTCTGTTGGGTAATAAGTGTGTGCGATAATCGTATACTAAGTTATTGATAAATAAACAAATCTGTTGACTTGTTTTTTTTGTTAAGTAGTATTTGAACCGTCAAACATAATAAAAACAATAAAGGTGACACATATGCGTATCCATTCTAAAGAGTGGCTAGGTGACGATGCTGAATTGCAGTCTCGCCAAAGTCAGATTATTCATAAATTTCAAACTACACATCTAGTAGCTAGACTCTCTCATCAGATTGAGCTGGAGGGTTATCATGAATAACTCTGACTATAATTCCGACTTTATCTCTGTTGAAGATTTAGCTGAGATCATTGCTGTTCAGATAGCTCACGAAATAATTAAGGATCAGAGTGAAGCGGAGGCTGGTCTATGAGAGCTGCTATTTATACTCGCTACTCTAGCGATAAGCAAAACCCAACTTCATTAGCTGATCAAGAGCGTATTTGTAAGAAATGGATGAATGAAAATGGTCTTGAGCTCACTAGAAACTATCAAGATGGTGAATGCCGTGGGTCCGTTCCAACTCAATACCGACTTGCCGCAGGTCAATTGATTCAAGATGCAAAATCAGGCTGCTTTGACGTGATAGTTATTGAAGCGTTGGATCGTTTCACTAGAAACCTTGCCGACCAGGAAAAAACAATCAATAAATTGGAATTGCTCGGTATTCGAGTGATAGCTGTCAATGAAGGTTATGATACCGAGGATTCTGGTCGATATATTAAGCGAGTAATGCATGGTGCAATGAGCGAGCAGTATTTGCGTGATTTAGGTAAGAAAACACATCGAGGAATGTCAGGTCAGGTCGCAAGAGGGTTTTCTGTTGGTGCAGCGCCATTTGGGTATCGGAATATTAGAACCGAA
>NZ_LWGE01001728.1:0-1556 GCF_001635315.1 Oleiphilus sp. HI0123 | reverse complement strand
AATAGTTCATTACCATGTACGCCATCAAAAGAAGCCCAACACAAGTGATCAGACACCAGCGTTGGTTGAAAGCGTTCTATAAGTGACTTTAAGCGTTTGAGGTAGGATTGATCTAAGGGATCAGTTGAGCCTAAAGACATGCCGACACCATGAAAGGTAACCGGGTATAAATCCCGAACCTGCTCCAGGTAATCAAGAGGCTGACCACCGTCGCTCATATAATTGTCGCTTAGTGCTTCAAACCAGGGGATATCAGGGCGTGAATTCAGAATCGTTTGATAGTGTGCAGAACGTAAACCTATACCTGCACCCTGAAGCGCTTGTGGCTCAGGAGAAGCAGGATGATCGGTTGGCATTCCCTGCGATAAGATATGATTCATCAGTTAATGCCACCGATAGAAGTGCTAAGTAACTTACTTCACTTTACCATTTACAATTTTTGAACAAGTGCCTTCTGGAACATATACCCATTCCTCAGGGTCACCGTCTTTAGCAGCTTGGCCAGCACAACTATGCTTTGAGGTACCACAGTCATTCATACCGGCTTTAGCAATACCCTGACATTTTTCAAAACCAGGCTTGCCTGCTAGTGCGTCAGTTGACGCAGCCATAACACCCATTGCGACCATGCTTGCGATTGCTGATTTGCTTAAGATTTTTGCGTTATTCATTGTTTTAACCCTGTGTAATTCATCTAAAAAGTAACGGTTAACTAAAGTAGTTGCTCATTATTAATTCCCGAATTTTGTGATCGGGATATTGTTAAAGACCCAGGCCAATCTAAAAAGTTCAGAAATTAGCAAATTTATTTTAGTTGAAGTGGAATTTTGTTCTAGTTATTAGACATTAAATGGAGGTAATTTATCTTTTATATCAGACAATTACTTTGAAGCCATTCGCTCAATTCCACCTATAAATAAATTCCCTAGAAACTCAGCCTTCTCTTTAGCTGAGTACTCATCATCACTGACAGAAAAAATGTCAATGCTCGAAGCGATCATTGCAGACGTCATCATCGATACAGGGAACTTAGGCGCCATTCCCACCTCAACAGCAAGCTGCATATCACGAGACAAGTCGTCAATAATCTCGGTAAGCTCTTCTTTTTCTGATAGCACCTGCTTAAACACTGGGGCATTTTTTGAAATCATCAGCTGCATTTTGGGGTACTGAGAGATCAGTTTACTGTAAGCGAGAAAAGCACCTTTGATAAAGCCTTCCAAAGTTGTTGCACTTTGACGCGCCTGGCTCAAAGTCGTGCGCACTTTCATTAAAAAGCCAGTGAGCAGCTCAGAAAAGATCGTGTCTTTATCACCGCAGTGATTATAAAAAGTACCTACAGACAGGCCACTTTCGCTGACAATATCATTGATAGTTGCTCGCTCATAACCAACCGTCGAAAACACTTCAAGCCCAGCCTCTAGAATGGCCTTGCGGTTATTTATTTTTTTTTGTTCTCTCCGCCCCAGTTTCAGGCTCATAATATTGTCTCTTCATTCATATTGCTTATTAAGGAGCATACACCCCTATTTTTTCGTAGCCCATGCCTTTTAAGT
>NZ_LWGE01001727.1:0-2521 GCF_001635315.1 Oleiphilus sp. HI0123 | reverse complement strand
ATTTTCCATCGGCCTACAAAATCGTGCACTGAATTCTCCCTGAAATATAACGCTTACATTTGCGGCGGTTTTGTAGCGAGGCACGAGCGGAAAAACCGTCCAAGCCACGCAGTGGCTGAGGCAACATGTACTTGTTATAACTCAACTGCCACCTCAAAAGTATGACTAAAATTCTTATAGCCAGTACGTTCAAATTCTAAAATCCATTCAGATTCGATCGTTGCCAAAAGCTTCCCTGATTCGGCTTTACCAAAGGTGATTTTTGTAACATCCACGGGACTATGAGCAGCAAAGAAATATACCGAACCGTCGATGTAACCATCTTCAGGGTTTGTAGGGAATAAGAATTCTCTACCTTCTAACTCTGAAGAGGCTATAGGTATCTTGATGCCCTCAAGCCTAATGCTGGTTTTTACGGACTCAGAGTAATCATCTATTTTCAGTTCAAACGGAGCCAGCTCAATTTCAAGCGAGACATCACCGCTTGCCCCTTTCATTGTTGCCTTAGAAGCTGAAATTACTTGAATCGGGAAGTCTTCCATAATCTACCTTAGGTTATAACGCCGCGTTAACAGGCGTAGTAACAATGGCGGCTTTTTTGCCGCGTAGCGCGAAAAAGGTGACATTGTTACGGAGTCCTTGTTGAACGCTTGGTTATGTTTATTTATTGTGCTAATGTGTATTTAGTTAATTTGTTATACACATAGGTGTTTTATGAGAACCAACATTGTAATTGATGACGAGCTAATGGCAAATGCTTTAAAGGTAAGCGGCTTACATACAAAGAAAGATGCTGTTGAAGAAGGCTTAAAGTTGCTTATTAAGCTAAATGAACAACAAGCTGTACGTAGTTTAAGGGGGAAAATACACTGGGAAGGCGATTTAAACGAAATGCGAGGCGATAAGTGATTATTGCTGACACAAGTGTTTGGATTGATTATTTTAACGGCGTAGTAAGTCCCTATACCGATGAGTTAGACAGGCAATTAATGAAGGGGAATGTTGCTTTAGGCGATTTAATTTTGCTTGAGATATTGCAGGGCATAAAAAGCGACAAAGAATACAATAAAACCAAGTCTGTACTTGGGAAACTAGACCAATATGAAATGCTTGGTCATAGGATGGTATTGCAATGTTCGGACTATTATCGATTGCTGAGGAAGCGAGGCATTACGATAAGGAAAACAGCGGATGTGATTATTGCGACTTTTTGTATAGATAATAAGGTGCCGCTTCTTTTTACCGATAGAGATTTCAAACCATTTGTAGAACACTGCGGATTAATTTCAGCCATTTCAAAGACATAACGCTTTTATAAACGGCGCACAGCTCTATCGTGCGTCCAACGCAGGCCACGTCTCTTTGTGGCCGGAGTGATGTTTGATGAACTGGTTAGATGTTTTAGAACACCCAACTAAACCAAACACCACGTTAAAACCTAAGTGCTTGCCTTGAGACAAAAACACCATAGATGGCGACTTTACCGGATTCCCTAGGAGCACACCACCGACGAAGCCTCTACAAATTAAAATGTACCTGAGAAACTTAAACAGCAGAACGGAACAGTTGGAAACCGTGCCACACACCCTAAAATTTTAAACGGTGGAATGCTTGATTAGAACTGAGCACTCCTTGCCGAATATTGAGCCTTAAACCTAAAGGCAAAAAAACATTTAACGCTTACATAAAGGGCCGGCGCGTCGCGACGGTCCAGCCCAAACTTGTTTGGGCGATCTTTGATGTACTGGTTAGATGTTTTGATACACCCAACAACCCAAACGCCACGTTGTGTAGCCGAAGGCGAAACTTGAGTACCTGCCTGCGACTAAAATATATGAGTTGATGACTTTACCGGATTCCCTAGGAACACACCACCAACGAAACCTCTACAAATTAAAATGTACCTGAGAAGCTTAAACAGCGGAGCGGAACAGTTGGAAACCGTACCACCTACCCTAAAAATTTAAACGGAAAGATGCCAGATTAGAAACGTGCATTCCTTGCCGAATATTGAGCCTTAACCTTTAAGGCAAAAAAACATTTAACGCCGCGTTAACCGCGCGAGCCGAAGGCGAGTCCGGTTGAACGCTTGGTTAGAATTTCTTTATTTAGTACGTTTTAACTTCAAAATACTTTATTTTCTTGTTTTCAATAACTGGATCGATCACGTATATATTCCCAGCTTCCAGCCGCGCGATGATATTATTATCTTCTACTCTAGTTCGCTCCATTTCTGCGTATGCTTCAGAGCTTGCTACAATGGCACCAGTATCAACGCTTGCCCCCATGGCTCCGCCAGCAACACCTCCTGCAATAGCTCCTGCGATATATGCACCTTCATTGTACTTGTGACTGGTTACCTCAATTTCATACTCTCCGGGTTTGACATATAACCATCGTTTAGACTTTCCAGAAAGTTTTTCGCCATTAATTGACTTAAGTAACACTGTATAAATTGTTCCAGCCCTTTGTCCTTCACTGTATGTATACAAGATTGCTGACTCGCTTTTAGGGGTATTCT
>NZ_LWGE01001726.1:0-991 GCF_001635315.1 Oleiphilus sp. HI0123 | reverse complement strand
CGTATTGCGCGAAATACTCAGATCATCCTTCAAGAAGAAACAGGCATTCCTCAGGTTGCAGACCCTTGGGGGGGCTCCTACATGATGGAAAGCCTCACGCAGCAGATTGCTGATCGAGCTTGGGAATTAATTGAAGAAATCGAGGAAAAAGGTGGAATGGCGAGCGCCATTGAACATGGCATTCCAAAAATGCGAATTGAAGAAAGTGCAGCGAAAAAGCAAGCACGCATTGATCGCGGTGAAGATGTCATTGTTGGTGTCAATAAATACCAGCTCGATCACGAAGATGACCTGGATATACTTGAAGTAGACAATGTTGCTGTACGCGAGTCACAAATCAAGCGCTTGGAATCGATTCGTACAAATCGAGATTCTGATGCGGTTAAAGCAGCGCTTACAGCCTTGACTGAGGCGGCGAAAACAGGTGAAGGCAATTTGCTAGAATTGAGCGTAAATGCTGCTCGCTTACGCGCGACTGTTGGCGAAATTTCTGATGCTCTGGAAGAAATATACGGACGTTTTCAGGCCGAATCTCGCACTATTAGCGGCGTTTACGGCGCCTCCTATGAGGGCGATGAAGACTGGCAAGCAATACAGTCTGATATTGAAGCCTTTGAGAAAGCCCAAGGTCGACGACCTAGAATGCTGGTTTGCAAGATGGGCCAAGACGGCCATGATAGGGGCGCTAAAATCATCGCCACCTCATTTGCCGATGCGGGCTTTGATATCGACCTATCCCCTATGTTTTCAACCCCTGAAGAAGTCGCCAAGCAAGCCGTCGAAAATGACGTGCATGCCGTCGGTGTCAGCTCACAAGCTGCAGGACACAAGACACTAGTTCCTGAGCTCATTCAGGCGCTCAAAAATCAAGGCGCGGACGACATTATCGTTATTGCCGGGGGAGTGATCCCTAAACAAGACTACGACACACTCTATCAGGCAGGAGTTAAAGGAATCTTCGGGCCTGGTACAAAAGTGCCTTATAGTGTTC
>NZ_LWGE01001725.1:0-1043 GCF_001635315.1 Oleiphilus sp. HI0123 | reverse complement strand
TGGATGCTACACACAGCTTCGAACCTAAGAAGACTGCTATTGATACTCTGAACGAATTATTCAGCAGGCATTTGACTAGCGATAAAGCACTCGTCGTTGGCATCAATATTGGTATGTTGGCGAATTTTGAGCGCGAAGGTGATGATGCTCACTCCAGGGTTAAGAAAGCAATAAATGCCTATTTAAACAACGAAAAAGATAGTACCGAATACACTTTTTTAGATTTTGAATCATTTCCAAAATTCCAGATATTGGATGGTGAGGTTCAGTCAGAATTTTTTAAAACACTATTAGATAAAGTCGTTCGTGATGATAGTCGAAACCACTTTCGTGACTTATACAATGAATGTCATGCTTCAGGTAAAGATAAGAAGTTAGCGGCAAACTTCTTATTGTTGCGCGATAGTCGAATCCAAAAGGTAGTCATAGAGTTATTGCTGAGTGCCCGTATCAGAAAGGATCAGTTCATTACGACACGGATGCTCCTAGACTTCATATACTGCATCCTGACTGGACCGGGATATTTATTTGATAATCTATTTAATGGTGGAGATAACGAACTGCTAGGAGCGTTAGCAGAGTTTGATCCTAGCCTTATTAGAAACCGACAGCTTGATTTGTTTGTACTTCATCGTTCACTTGAATTTGAAGATGCTGGATATAGATTATTTATTGAAGAAGTTAAGAGTAAGTATGGGGTGTCTAAGAGCCAGTCTCCACCGTCGATGATCAGGTTTTTCTACTTACTAAAATATACTTCTTTAGATAACAACTACCACTTTGCTTTCAAAAAGTCATTTAACGAAGAATCGCAGCTACTCTATCGCAACATTTGGGAAAAACACAAAAACTACGCTGGTAATAGTGAAGATAAAAAAGTTCTGCGTACTTTCTACGACGACGTTATTTTCGCTGCGATTAACAAGCATGCGAATAGGAATGCTCCTTATCTTTCAAAAGATGAATTCTATATATCTTCTCATGGCGGATGTGATCTAGCATCTGAAATGGAGCTCAGTGTTGTTTATAAGTCTATCGAAGAA
>NZ_LWGE01001724.1:0-1708 GCF_001635315.1 Oleiphilus sp. HI0123 | reverse complement strand
ATCAAGGTGGATGAGAGTGGTATATGCCATTTGGTTTACTATATGGAATGGGGCAATCATTGCGACGCAGCCTATTTTGGGAATATTATTCTTTCAAAGGAAAGTGTTGACGAATTGGCGTCGCGAGACCCTGGGGAACACATAACAAGTTGGTCAACATGACGCCTGGCGGCGCATGTCACCAAGGCGTTAAATGTTTTTTGGCTCTTAAGGTTTAGGGCTCAATATTCGGCAGGGAATGCTCGTTTCTTATCATGTATTCCTCCGTTTAAAGTTTTAGGGTAGGTGGCACGTTTTCCCACTGTTCCGCTCTACTGTTTAAGCTTCTCAAGCACATTTTAATTTGTAGAGGCTTCGTCAATGGTGTGTTCCTAGGGAATCCGGTAAAGTCGCCATCTGCGGTGTTTTTGTCTCTGGGCAAGCACTTTGGTTTTAACGTGGTGTTTGGTGTAGTTGGGAGTTCTAAAACATCTAACCAGTTCATCAAACATCACTCCGGCCACAAAGAAACGTGGCCTGCGTTGGACGCACGATAGAGCCGTGCGCCGTTTATAAAAGCGTTAGAACTTTTTAATCAGATTGTAGATCAACCTAAAATGGATATAGAAAAAAAAGAATTTTGGGGTACAACGAAAGCTTCATCTTTAGCAACATACGGCTTTCTCATAGGGTTAATTAGCTGTTATTTTGCTTTAACTCAGCATGTAGCTTTATTGTTAGTATCAATCTTGTGCGTAGGCTCAATATTTTATGCGCTTACCACCAATTATCGACAAGGCTTTAATGTCAGGTGGCGGCTAGCTAATTTTATATTTCACTGTGTCTTTTTATTGGCCTTAGTTTCAGGGGTTGGCTTTGTATTATTTCTACTTTATGCGTAGTAAAGTTCTAACAAGTTTAGCCAGCATCGCCCCAGCAAAAAGACGCTGGGGCTGGACCTCGCTGCGCTCGGCCGCTGCTAAAGGCGTTAAGTGTCCGAGTGGTTGTCTGGTTGTCTGGTTGTCTCTTAAAGTATTTGTTACTTTTCGTAAGTAGCTGGCTTGCTGTAGAGAATTTAATGTGGTCTACACTATGGCTATCGGGTAAGTTTAGTATGAGACTATCGTGAATAGCTTGCTATGAATAAGGGGGAAAGGATATGAAACTGCGTATTTTTAGAATGCTTCTGCTTTTTATTCCAGTCGTGTCCATTAGCTATGCGTCATCAACTAGTGATCAAGCAAAGGAAATTACCTTAGTTGCAGATCAATGGTGCCCCTATAACTGTGTTCCTGGCACAGAGAGACCTGGCCTTTTGGTAGAGATTGCAAATTATTCCTTTTCGCAGGAGGGGTATAAGATAAATTATATCGTTAGGCCCTGGATTCGTTCAATTTTGACTGTCCGTAATGGTGACTATGATGGAATTATTGGTACGGGTAGAGATGAAACACCTGATTTCATTTTTCCAGATGAACCTTTGTATAGCATTGAACATGTTTTCTATGTGAAAAACACATCTGATTGGCGTTTTAGTGGGTTTAAGTCATTACAGAATATCAACCTTGGTGCTATAAAGAATTACTCTTATGGCAGCCTTCTTAAGGAATATATTGAGCCAAACCAAGCGAATATCGCACGTTTAACTATTCTTCATGGTGATGATGCTTTTAGCCGTCTAGTTGAATTACTTAAAATAGATAGGATTGATGCTTTCGTAGAGGAATCT
>NZ_LWGE01001723.1:0-2476 GCF_001635315.1 Oleiphilus sp. HI0123 | reverse complement strand
CCATCAATTACATAACTAAATTTGGATCCTATTGAACTACTACCATCTTCTGAAGTGTGATATTTAAACTCACACGAAAGAGATTCATACCCTAGCTCACTGCTTATCATCATGAGTTCGCTCAACTCATTCAATAGTGATACTTGCTCATCCATAATATTCATAAATCACCATTCCTGCTATAACGCCGCCAGCAGCGGCCGAGTGAAACGAGGTCCAGCGACCGCAGGGAGCGATGCTGCCTGGCCTTGTTATGTTTGCCTGAACCATGGTATTGGGCTTTTATCGCCACGACCTTTCCTTGCACTCTCAATAAGGCTAACAAGACTGCGCTTATCATATTTCTTCGCTGTGTCAGTATCTCTAATTTGTATGCCTCGGGAATCATAATCTATGTAAATTTCATCGTTGTTAATAATCAATAGATAACAATAATAACCATCCCTCATTTGATGGCTTGAACCAATTAATTGAGTAAAAAATACATCGAATTTCCCGTCACTTCCGACTGCGCAGCGCCAACGTTGTATCATTGCTTCACGCGATTGAACTTCATCTGCTGCCAGTTCCTTAACTCTTTCGTAGAATTTTGTTTCTTTCAAAGGCGCAGACTTAAACTTCAATTGACCAATCCTTTATTTGAAAACATAACGCCCGCCTCAACGAGCAAATTTTGCTGGCGGCAGTTTTGCAGCGCAGCGCAAAAATGGTGACAGTAAAATTTGTCCGTTGGAGGCGCTTGTTAAATGCTTTTTTATGGAATAGCATAGATGCACATATTATATGCGCATATGGAGCAAATAACATGCAGACATTTTTTGACCAACAAGCACCTAAAAAAGCTACCAACTTAACAGTAAATAGCGACCTTTTAAATCAAGCTAAAAGCTTGAAAATAAATTTATCTGCCACACTTGAACAAGCTCTAATTGTGCAAGTGAAAAACGCGCAGCGCGAGCAATGGCTTCAAGAAAACAAAGATGCAATTGATGAACTTAATAAGCTAAGTGATGAAAACGGTTTATTCTCTGACTCGTTTAGGAGTTTTTAATGAGCCAATTTACGCTGTACCTGAATAAAGATAAAAGCAGCAAAAAAACCTACCCATATTTTGTAGATGTTCAGAACAACTTGTTAAGTGATTTAAACTCTAGACTGGTTATACCGCTAACCCCTTCAAAAAAAGTAAACGAAAAAGCAGCCCAAAAGCTATGCCCTACCATCAATATCGACAGCGAAGAATTTGTTCTTGTGACGAATCAGATGACCACTGTACCTAAGTCACTACTAAAATCAGAAGTAGACTCACTTGAACAATATCGCTATGAAATCATCGATGCCATAGATATGCTGATTACCGGCATTTAACGCCTGCATTAGCGGCTTGGTTGAACTGGCGGATTTTTTGCGTTTCTTTGCAAAAAAGGTGACAGTTTAACCAAGTCCTTGCTAGATGCACTTGTTATGTTTTTAATACACTACGGTAGTTGTAGTGTTGTTAATATATGTGCTTGATGTTGCTTGCCCCTGGCTCTTTGGCCCGCCGATTAAGCCCCAGCCAATGCCTACAAGCTTGCCGTCATTGAATATGTATGGTGTGAATTCATCATCAGTTGTGATGCCATCAGCTTGTCGGCCGGTACGCATATAGTAAATTTCTACGTTTATGCCTTCTTTAATATATCTGTCTGCCTTTTTGCGCGAGTTCCGAGGTACGGATTCTTGAGTAGGCCTTAAGATTGCTAGAACCTTTTCTTTAGCATCTCCGAGGGATACTTGATCTTCAACTCGATCATATTGCGCTGTAGCCTGATCAATGCGATATCCAGCGCTACAAGCTGATATAGCAATACAGATGAGTAGTACGAGTGACTTTTTAATCATTTCTATTTCCTTGGTGATTTACTGATGAAACATAACAGTTTCTTATACGGAATCCATAATTTACCTTATTAGGCGGCGTCCGTATAATCCATATTTGAAATTTACAAAGGATTGTAAATAAAGCATAAGGAAATAGATATGTCTCAGGTCACGGATGATCGAGAAAAACGTTTTTGGAACAACTATATAGCTCAACTTTCTGAGCGCAATATCAAGCCCGCTCTGTTCCAGTGGTATGTGCGTCATTGTGAGCAGTTTATTCGGTATTATACGGACGTCCGGCTTAAGGAACATACCGATCAAAGTGTTCAGGATTACTTCTCAAACTTACTTGAGAGTAACAAGCTCAAGGCTTGGCAGAAGCGGCGTTTTTCAAGGTAGTTGTCGCCTGAGCATTTAAGCTGCTTGTTTTTCCTTCTCCGGGTTCAACTTAACGTCACCCACTTTCTCCCAGTTCCGCGTAGCTTTTGACCACCTTATTTGGTTCTTTCTTTTCATCTTGCGATAAAGCTCATCCCTCTTCGATAATATTTCTTCATCCAGACCTAAGTGCCTTTGCTCTGGGGTAACAAAGTTAATTCGACTATGCCGG
>NZ_LWGE01001722.1:0-2791 GCF_001635315.1 Oleiphilus sp. HI0123 | reverse complement strand
CATGGTATTTTCGTCAACGGCGGCTGTTTATGGTATGCCGGAAGAGAAAGTAATTAGCGAAGATATGCCACTAGCGCCAATCAACCCTTACGGCGCATCGAAAATGATGAGCGAGCAAATGATTCGTGACCTGTCGGCAGCCAGCGATTTGAATCATGTGATTTTGCGTTACTTTAACGTTGCCGGTGCTGACATTACCAGCCGTTTGGGGCAGGCAACCCCCGAAGCGACTCATCTGATCAAGGTCGCTTGTGAATGTGTAACAGGTGAGCGCGATGGTATGGTGATCTTTGGTACGGATTATGAAACACGTGATGGTACCTGTATCCGCGATTACATCCATGTTGATGATTTGGCTAAAGCGCATGTTATGGCGCTCGATTACATGGCGAAAGGCGGTGAATCGCAAATCCTAAACTGTGGTTATGGCCGTGGCTTTACGGTCAGTGAAGTAATCGATACGGTTAAGGAAAAGTCAGGGCAAGACTTTCCGGTTGAAAATGTCGACCGCAGAGCAGGTGATCCTGATGCGCTGATGGCAAATAATGCCAAAATCAAAGCAGTACTAGGCTGGGAGCCAGATCATGATGACTTAGGTGTGATCGTTAAGTCTGCTTTGGATTGGGAAGCTAAGTGGCAGAAACAAAAAGCTGAGAGTGCAGGCGCTTAATGGCAGACTTCAAACTCGACTCACGCCTGGAAAACGATACGATTCACATAGCGTCTTGGCCATTGTGCGAAGTCTTATTGATGAATGATGTTCAGTATCCATGGCTTATTCTTGTTCCTCGCGTGGGTGATGCAACGGAGTTGTATCACTTAAGTGATGAGCAACGTCAGCAGTTAGATCTTGAGTCGATGTATCTTGGGCAAAACCTAATGCAGCTATTCTCGGGTGATAAGCTTAATATTGCCGCCTTGGGGAACGTTGTAAAACAGCTACATATTCATCATGTTGTGCGTTTTGAAGGTGACCCGACATGGCCAGCGCCAATTTGGGGTAAATTGCCTGCTCAGTCTTATAGCACAGATGAACGCCAGGCTACCTTGCTCAAGCTTAAGCGTATTATTGATAAAGACTGGTCTAACTAGTTATTGTCAATGAAGTACGACAGTTCAGCCGTTTCCAAATACCTGGATACCTATGCAGAGCCTGATATCCAAGCTCTGCAACGCTCCCTGGAAAGACCTTTCGACGCTGTGCTGGTTATTCCTGTTTATGATGAGCCCATCACTCAACTCTTAAAGATTATCGATAAAGTTAGCGCTCATTCGGCTGTTTTGATTTTCGTTTTCAATGCACCGGATGTTGATGAGCCTGAAGTTGCTGCTGCGCAGCAGCGAACACGAGAGGCGCTTGAAAGTCTGGTAAAGCAAACGCAGGCTAGGCAAGAGTCTGAGCTATTTCGAGCTAATATTTCCTCCACGCTGACCCTATATTGTATGAGCTATTGTCACGCGGAGCGCCTGTTGTCACCAAAGCAGGGAGTTGGGCTTGCCAGAAAACTCGGTATGGATCTCGGCCTAAAGCTCGTGCAGCAACAATATTTGAGTACCGGGAAACTAGCCGATTGGCTGCATTCAAGTGATGCGGATGTGAGTTTACCTGAGAGCTATTTTAATATCTCAGTGGATGACTCAAGCGCTGCCGCTGCGATTTACCCCTTCAAACATANTGCTGAGCTCGGGTATGAAACAGCGATGAGCTTGTATGATCACTCCTTGCGTTATTATGTTGATCAACTCCAGCAGGCTGGTTCACCTTATGCCTTCCACACAATCGGGTCATTGATAGCTGTTAGCCCTATCGCTTATGCGCTGGTGAGGGGGTTCCCGAAACGTTCAGCAGGTGAAGACTTCTATTTATTGAATAAGCTCGCGAAAGTTGGGCGTATTCATTCCTTGGAAGCTCCCACGATAGAAATTTCCGGGCGTCCTAGTCACCGTGTTCCCTTTGGCACCGGACCTGCGCTGCTAAAAATTAGCCGCATGGAAAAACCTGACAAGGTTTATACTTTCTATCATCCACAGTGCTTCAAACTGTTAAAAAAACTTCTAAGTATCATTTCAAATTCAGGACAGTCCTTCTCGTCTGCTGAGCTTCTGTTTGAAGCGATTAAAGATACAATGAGTGATGTCGATAGTGCAGCAGTGATTCAAGCGCTCTGTAATTTGAAGATAGAGAAGCAATTTAAACATCTTTCCCAAAAACGTGATTCGATAAGCTTTCAACGCGCTTTTCATATCTGGTTTGATGCTTTCGTCACGCTGCGCTTTATTCACGAAGTGCGTGACAGTCACTACCCGAATGTTAGTTTTAATGAGCTGCCTGAATTATCAAGCGAGATAGACCGGTAAGAGAGTTTTGATGACAGATACCTTAAGCAGAAGTGGAAAGCAGAGTGTGATTTCAGGTTTGATTCCCTGGGAATACCAAACCGGTTCAGGCATGACTTTAAGAGGCCATTACACCGAGCCTAGCGGTAAGCCTATGATCCACTTTATTCATGGTAATGGCTTCTGTGGCCTGACTTTTGAAAATCTTTTATCGCACTTTCAAGCTGATTATGACTTGTTTATCAGTGATGGTCAGGGGCATGGCGACAGTGATGCTGGTGGAAAATACCCAGGTTGGAATCGAAGTGCCAAGTATTTTGCAGAGGTATGGTCGAATTTTGAAGGTATGTGGGGCAAGGTGCCACGCATCGCGATGGGGCATAGCTATGGTGCCATCATGTCGACACTGATTATGTCTAGGCAGCCGAAATTATTCGATATGGGAATCCTAATG
>NZ_LWGE01001721.1:0-942 GCF_001635315.1 Oleiphilus sp. HI0123 | reverse complement strand
GTTTTCGAGCCTGAAAAAGTCTGGCATAAAAGAAAGCCGCTTTGCTCTGGACAAGATTATCAATCAGCGCTTGCTAGATAATAGCCCTTCCCCTGAAGACAGCCAAGAAGATTAGACTTTTGGCGCGATCCCTTCAAAGCGATAGTTTTCCTGCAATTCCAGCGCTAAGGCCCGTTTGTCTTCATACAAATAAGGTATGACATAGTCGAGTATTTGATACACACCGTGCTGAATACTCTTCTGGTTCAGCGCCTGCGCTTCGTCCTCAGCACTTTGGATAGTTTTTAGGTAAGTCATCCAATTCGTCACAATCAACCAGGTATTTAAGGCTTTCGACTTTCGCTGCTGATCTTCCATTGGCTGATAGATTTCACTCTTCTCCATCGCATAAATAATGCTTTGGATACCACTCAAACAACGTAAAGTAAATCGTCGATAATCTTCACGCAGGCGCTCATCGCTGTCCAGCAAATGCTCTAGATCTCTATGCAAGAAACGATAAGCCCATAAACCGTTAAAGACCGCATCCAAATAGGTAATCAGATCATTTATATGTATCGCTCTGCCGCTCGGCACATTCAGATATGAATCTACAAGTAGCTCGTAGTTCTTAAAAATCTCGTAAATAATGTCGCTTTTATTTCTAAAGTGGTAATACAGGTTGCCGGGAGACATTCCAAGGTGAGCAGCAATATGGTTAGTCGATACGTTCCGCTCTCCACGCTCGTTAAACAACTCCAGCGCAGCCAATACAATTTTTTCTTTGGTTTTCATGTACTCACTAACTTCCCAATCATGTACATTTTCTTATGCAGCTCTTCAAGTCAGGCGTACTTGTACCTGATCAGCGCCACTATATATAGCTTTTAACAGGATGCAATCCTGGTCACCAAAATTAAAAAATGACTCGCAGTCATATTTTTGATCTCTAAGTGTTGACTT
>NZ_LWGE01001720.1:0-596 GCF_001635315.1 Oleiphilus sp. HI0123 | reverse complement strand
ATCGATCTTTAGAGTAACGATATATACCGTTAAAGAGGCTCTTGGATAAGTTCGGGTTGAATTTTGTCAATTTTTGGCAACGCCATGCGAGCCCGTCAGTGCCTTCAAGGTACTGAATATGGTGTAAAGCTCCGTATTCGATCACCTTTCTTTTAGCTAGCAACTCATGTAAATGTGGACGAGAGAAAAAGAACTTCCGCATAGGAGAGAATGCAAAAAAAGCAGATAGAAAAGCCATACCACAACCAACACCACCAACCCAGGCATCAAGCAAACCTAACAAACTAAATACAAACAAGGACGCGAAAATAGCACATATAAGTACCCAGTAATCTCTATCTCTCCGAGCTTCGGCTACCAAGGTGTTATCGGGGTAATCGTCCATTGCGAGGTGATCATAGTTCAAGCCCATTACAGGCTCACAGCCTGCAAGTAATATCTTCTTCCTATGTTGCTGCAGTTTTAATTCGGCCTTTTGTGCAAGAATACGCTCTCGCGCGTTATCAACAATACTTTTCTTTTGGCGTCGGTCGTCTTCTAAACGACGCTCAACAGTTCCTCGAGGTTTTTTGCTTGTATGCCGTCGATCGGGAGTC
>NZ_LWGE01001719.1:0-983 GCF_001635315.1 Oleiphilus sp. HI0123 | reverse complement strand
TAAGGTTTAGCTTTAGGTACTTTCCGCCTTGATCATCTTCTAGCAAAAAAACACGTGGTTCACCACTAATGTCATTTGCAAGTAGGGAGTGTCTATTTCGCTGGACATCTGAACTAACAAACTCGCCAACCGCATTTAGTATCTTTGTTTCAACCTTAGGTAAAGATGCAGCCTTACTCCATGAGGCTTCAGTAAGAACACCTCCCGCTGGCACTAGCTTCACCTGTAGCTCGGCAGTATTGCGCCTAACACCTTGAAGTAAGTTTGCCAGTAAAGCAACCTGCCCTGTCATCCCGGACTCACGCACAAGCTCATACAACGGTGAGCTTTCGGCAATAGCCTGAGTCATTACATAACCCTGCTGGATTAACTGCTGGCTAGTTTTTACGCCCTGCTCTTGCCAAAAAAAATCGAGCATTGGCCAAACTTTTCCTGGCGAAGAGTACAAGCGCAGCCAGGTCTGATCTTCAATTGACTCAACCAAATATGGATCTGCACTTAAAGCTGCCGTAGCATTTGGAGGTTTAGGTAGCTCATAACCCTCCTGATCAGAACTGGCCGCTTTACGATCAACGTTCGGAATAGGATAACGAGAACCAATTTTTAGATCTGAATACCCCTCCGGCACAGTAATCCTTTGGCTTGTCTCAGCAGCATTGTACTCCCCAGATCTGTCTTTGATCAGCCCACATGCCGTTAATGCGAAAGCAGAAAAAACCAGTAAGGCCCGACGGGCAATAATTTTAATAGTTATATCACTCATCAAATCAGTTTTTTCGCTGTTAACGCAGACTCTACTTGCGAATGATATTGTTTGCTTAGCTCAGTCAATGGNAAGCGAATACCTGAGCCAATCAGACCCATTCTATTTAACGCGAACTTAACAGGTATGGGGTTAGCTTCAACGAACATTGCTTCGTGAACTGACGCCAACTGATCATTCAAAGTTTGAGCTTGCTCAGCCTTACCATCAAGCGCTAGGC
>NZ_LWGE01001718.1:0-744 GCF_001635315.1 Oleiphilus sp. HI0123 | reverse complement strand
ATCATCAGTAGGTCTAAATGTAACGGTATCTGCCATAACAAACCTCTTCGTAAGAATATGTCTTACAAATAAATTTACATGACTTTATTCAGGCTGGCAAGGAATTAACCAACACGGCTAAACAATAACTACACTTGAATTCGTTCAGCAAGATCAAGCGCATCATCTACTTCTACCGGTACCACTATTAGCACCGGTGATGAGGTAAGTCTTACCTTTAAGAGACTCGATTCGCTCAGGTGTCCAGCCTTTTGGGCCGAATTGATGTTTAGTAAATTGGCGGTTGGTAGACATTGCTTAAACTCCTTTATGTGTAAATAAGGAAATAAGGGGTCGGTGACAACTGATTCTTATTTGTCACCGACCCCTTAGACTCTTATACTAGTGCTGGCAATCAAATCGGCAACTAAATCGCCAATTAACAAACCCTCGTCCAGTCCCTCGGCCATAGAAAAGACATCACGGAACAGCACAATCACTTCTTGTGACTGAGCAGGCGTAAATTCAGATAAATTCATCAGACCCACCCTTCTAAAGATATAACGCGAGAATATCGAAGCTCTCCTATAGAGAGAGCCTATCAACGCTAAGCTTTTTTAACGTATTTCGGTGTCACTTTAAGCGCACCGATTCCAGGGATCTTACAATCAATATTGTGGTCATCAGAGCTTTCGATCAGGCGAATATTTTTGATCTTGGTGCCAACTTTTACGACTGAAGAAGAGCCTTTGATCTTAAGGTCTT
>NZ_LWGE01001717.1:0-1902 GCF_001635315.1 Oleiphilus sp. HI0123 | reverse complement strand
ACTCACTGGCTGCAGAGTTTGCTAACCGGGATATAAGTGTCACCTCGATAAAATTCCCCTTGGTTAAGACCGAAATGGTTGCGCCAACGAAAGAATATAAAAATGCCGACCTGGTAAGCGCCGAGGATGCGGCACAAATGTTTATTGATGCGGTGATAGATAAGCCCAGAAAGCAACTTACCGGAATGGGCCTGTTTTTGGGGGCTATATCTTNATATGCGCCAGAATTAGTAACCCAGATCTATAACTACCTTTATCAAATATGGCCTGATGAGCAAGGAGAGTACCCCGAAATGGGCTTGGATAGGGCGCTTTTGACAAGTATTGTGCCGAACTCACCTTTATAGGGCTGTCATCAGTAGTGATATTTTTGAGCTAGTTAATTCTGTCGGGTGCTTCGTTTTTTACTTCTGATCCAGGGTATTTGTGTTCTTGTTTATAGCGTAAATATTCTTTTATGTACGTGCCAAAATACTTATCCAGATAATGAAGCGCCCCGGCATAGTTGCCTTTAAAGCGTGCATGATGAAAGTCGTGGTAAACCGGGCCGTCATATAAAGGCAAAAACCGCAAAGGATTCCATGGAAAGTCATAGCCTGCATGGCCGTCAGCGGCTTCAATATTTCTAATAATAATCCAGGCATAGAGCACATAAAGATGGCAGCCAAGTAAAATAGGGCCGAGCATGGCTAGACTGCCGATCAAGATGAACTCGATAACATGAAAGTAGTTACCGTCTAATGCGCAGGTGTTGTGAATTCTATGATGGACCGAGTGAACCTTGCGTAGCATCCATTTGTTTTCATGTAGCCAGCGATGCATTAAATAGAAAAGAAAGTCATCCAACAAAAGAAAAAAGATAATTTGAATTACCCAGACGTACCAAGCTGGTATAGGGCCTTCGTGAATATCGCTATAACGGAGAATTGGCCAAAAGATAATGAGGAGCACAAGCATGATCAGCGAATTGAAGCTGATTCTAGCGATATTGGGCCAGAAATATTTTCTTACCTGGAAGGGTTTGTCTTGAATTTTATAGGGCTTTGCCCAATCTGGGTCAAGCCAAGCAAGAATTGTCCAGGGGGTGGCAACGACAAGAAAAGTACCGACACTCAGGGCGAGTGTCGCGACGGGAAAGGCTAAAAACATAGGGTCTTGATACAGTTCAAATAGTTCGTTGAGTTGTTCTATCACTGTTCGTTAGTCCCTTATAGGCTCGTGTTGGGTGTCAGTAGTGCTTTAAGCTCTTGGGGGAGTGCATAGGTTTTTGAACTAGCTGGTAGCAGATTGGTGTCACGAGAGTTGAACGTGTGCCAATAGACAAAAGTTTTATCTTTCTCGGCTTGAGCGTGACTCAGTACTGCTGCCGCAGTTTTCGCTGTATAGGTTGATTCGAGGTTTATATGATGAGCTGCAAATAGCTTGAGCGCGGCCTTACTTGCTGTGGTGCTTAAACCGTAGCCATCACCGAAAAAATAATTGTTTAAGTGTATTTGGGGCGCTTTTTTTATTTCCAGCTTGTCGGATCGATGCTTTAAATAATTAGCCGTTCTCATCATCAGTTTAGCAATAGTTTTATCTGTGCAAGTTTCAATGGGGCCGAGATGCGATGGGGCGACACGAACGCCAATGACTTTGGTTTTTAGTCCCAGTAAGTTACAGCCAAGGGTCAAGCCGGCAAGTGTTGCGCTAGAACCCACAGGACAGTATAGATAGTCAGGTTCGGGAATTAACTGAGCATCAATTTGCATTTTCAGTTCAAAAGCAGCATTGACGAAGCCGAGGCAGCCAACAACATTTGAGCCTCCTGCGAACAAGCTATAAGTCTGCCTTTTCTCAAACAAGCTTCGTTGATAAAAATGGAAAGCCGTTTTAGCGATCGTTTTTCTGTAGTCCAGTTTT
>NZ_LWGE01001716.1:0-4026 GCF_001635315.1 Oleiphilus sp. HI0123 | reverse complement strand
GTTTTCGCTCTTGAGGCGAGCTTATCTTCAACTTTACGAGCAATAGGTTTTGCCGAAATCGTTTTGGGCGTATCGAGTTTAACGCTATCAGCTAAGCTACTTAGTGCAGACAACTGATTACTCATCGCTAGCAAACCAGATGTTTTGGCTTTCTCTCGTGCCAACTGAATATCTTTTGCTTTCGGCTTAATTTTTGGCTTGGGCTTTTTCGCTATTTGAGCCTTAGGTTTTGGTTTCGGTTTTGGCTTCTCAGCAACTTTCTTCTCAGGCTCAACCTTCTTAATCTCTTTCTTAATCTCTTTTTTAAGGACAGGTTTAGGCTTTTCTTTTTTCTTAAGTATGACCTTTGCTAGTTGAGGAGGCAGGGCTTCCAGCTCTTCCCTATCTTGCTCAGGTAAATCCACCCACGAGACATAAACAGCGATTGCCAAAAATACAGGAATAACCGCTGCGGTAATCTTCCCTAAGCGTTCACTCTCACCTGCTTCGGCATTCCAGGCTGGCCCTAATTGATTAAACGCCATGATTAAGCCTCCTGCTCAACATGCTTATTAACCGCAAGTGAAATGCTGGCATAACCAGAATCCACACAGGTTGTCATAATTTTCTTTAACAGCTCATATGGCAACTCTCGATCGGCAACGATAGTGATTGGACGCCCTTCTGGCGCGACTGCGCTGTTAGACTTTGAAGCCTGATAGTCTAACTCAGCCTTAAGCAGAGGTTCTACCTCTCCTTGAAATTCACGAAGCTCGGCGACTTTAACGATCGCTCGGCCACCGACAAGAATATCGTCGTGAGTCACGGCTAATGCCAGCGCATCTTTTGGCATTTGATCAGCATTAGAAACCGGAAGCTTGACCATATTGTTCTGGTTCAATACTTGTACATCACTTGAGGAATTTACCATCAAGAAAAACACAAGAATCGTAAAGATGTCCATCAAGGATACCAGGTTTAACTTACCCTGATTCTTACTACGGCGTTGGTGACGCTGGATACGCTTGGCTTTTGCTGATGTTTTCATGATCTAACCTTCCCATCAGTTAATTCGGTCTTGGCATCCGCAACACTTTCGTTTGCATCAACAACTTCCGGCGCATCGGCTATCGACACTTCCGGGAATAACTCGGCATTCACTACACTTCCCGCAACAACGGTACGGTAAGATCGCACCTTATCCATCACAGACACCAAGGTCTGATAGGAAGTGTCTTTTCGTGCCATGACAGTAATATCTTTCTTTTCCGGAATACGCGATTTCAGCTCCTGCATCACTTGCCCTAACATCGCAAAGTCGTAAGCCCCAGTACTTACGGCCGCGTTGTCAGAGCTATTATTTGCAACTGAATTCCGCTTTAAACTATCTATTTGCTTAATCACACCGCCTTTATTGTCGGCAACCACCAACTTATCTTCCAGAATCATTACCTGTAACTGCAATGACTCATCATCCTGAGCTGAGCTTTGGTCTTGAGTTGGAAAGTTCAACTCAAGTACACTCGTATGAGCAAAGATCATATTGATCAGCAAGATTGGTACAAGCACGATCATTAAATTCATAAATGCCGTGATATCCAGATCTGCTTCACTTCGTAAGCGTCGATGTTTGCGTTTCATAGTCGAGTCTGCCTATTTCGCTAAGGATTGATCAATAAAGTTGGTTTACAAAGACCAACTAAACAGCGGCTGCCGCATTAAGCCCTGAGTCAGCACTTGGCGACTGTGTAGCCTTAGCAGGTGCTGGAACCGAAGCTGATCGGTCACTTAATAAGTTCATCACTTTAATGCCCGCCATTTCAAAACTATCGACAATCTCGTTAGTCTTTGTTTGAAGTACTGAGTGAACGAGTAATAAAGGAATCGCCGCAATCAAACCGAATGCAGTCGTGTTCATCGCTACTGAAATACTTTGTGATAGCAAGCTAGCTTTTTGTGCAGGATCGGCCGAGGCAACCGCTGTAAATGCAGCGATCAAACCAATGATCGTGCCCAACAAGCCGAGCAAGGTTGAAACGTTAGCTAAAGTCGCTAGATATTGCGTACGTTTTTCTAAACGCGGCATCGTTTCCAGCAAGCCTTCTTCCATCGCATATTCAATTTCTTCACGTGGCTGTCTGCGGCCTAATCGAACCAGACCCGCACCGATCATATTCGACATGGCGGTCTTAGACGAAGAAGCAAACTTTACAGCCGACTTAAAGTCCTTCCCGCTAATCATACGGTGAAGCTTATTAAAGTCCTGGCGGTTATTACGCTTAGCGACACTCAGGTAAACATAGCGTTCAATTGCAATCACCAAACCAACTACCAAAATGATTGAAATCGGATACATGAAGAATCCGCCTTCCTGAAAAAATCGAATTATTGTCTCGATCATAACAATTTACTCCTGGGGGTTTTCTTTGCTTTATGCCTTGTAGGCCATTTAAAATTTATACAATCATCAAGTGCACTTCGCTGACGATTGCAAACAATTGTGAAAATTGTAGATTGAAAAGAGAGAAAAGACGGTTAGATCACGAAAGGATTTGTTGCGAATTGTGTTCATGTTCTTCCATGCACATACTTTGTGTGACTCCTGTCATAGTTTGACGCCATATAGGCCAATATACCTTCTTTTAGCTTACAAGAACCTGTCTAAGTGATGAATCCTACTTTGGTATTGCGGGCACAGTAGTCGCTTTTACATTCTGTTTGCTGAAGGCTTCATGGTAACTTTGCATTCTCAGAAAGCTGGCCCGGTCAAGCGGCTGAATAGGACGTGACGATGCCAAGGTCTGCTCAGGTTCATCAAGAGAGTAAACCTTTGCTGGCTGCCAAGGAACCAAATACAAAACGGTAGGAAGCTCTTGGTTCCCTCGAATAGTCGCCCCTTCGATTGCGATCACAGTTCCTTCTGCCGCCACAACTTGCGTTAAAATAAGACAAGTCAGTAGCATTAAACATTGAGTTAATTTCATATCCTACAACTCCTTATTGTCTATTTTTGATATCAAAGATCCAGTCTTTTACCTGAGGGTCTGGCTCATCAAGTAAAGACTGATATTGCTCGTATAAAGGCAAAGCGTCCGCAAACTGCCCACGATATAAATCCAACAAGATACCCAAGTTTCTAATGGCTGTTATATCTTCAGGGTTCTGATCCAAAGCCTGGCGATAATAGCTCTCCGCCTGATCGAAATCGCCTTTCTCCCGCATAATTTGACCGAGATAGTTGAGTGCCGGGCCAGTAAACTTTGCCAAGTTATCCAAAATCTCAGCCCGCTTGTCTGTAGGCAGATCTATCGACGCCTTGTTATCAGCCTTTTGTTTGTTCTCCTGCCCAAGCGAGTCCTTCAGAGCGAGCACTTTCGATAAGTATGACTCAGCCTCTTCTACATTTCCCAACCACCAGCTACTAATGCCAAGGTTCAAGAGAGGCCCAGGGTACCAGGGGTTTTGCTGATGTATTTCTGCCAGAGTATGAAAGCTATCTTCAAGCTCATCGTTACCTTTGAATACCCCGGCAGCCATCGCTTGGTCCGATGAACTCTCTAGTGACTTCATCGTTTCAACAGCGTCTTGATATTGTGAAACTAATGCTTGTCGCGAATCTTCAGCGGCGATTGATTCCTTATCTATTTTTCCTTTTGTTGCACAGGCACTCAAGATAAGGCACAGACAAACCATCAAAAAACATGACATTGATTGCCTCAAACAGATGAATAGACCCTTAATACAAGTCATAGATGATCTCGCTCTTTAATTCAGGCTTATCGTAACGCCCTGGTAGCAATTCTTTTAAGGCATCAAAACTATTCTGAACCCAGTCATCGTAGATACCAATCCAAGACCTACTGGAGTTCTGTTCATGAATTTCAATAGCACTGTCTTCAAAGGGATAAGCTTGTTCTTCAAGAAGAATTTCGTACTGCTCTAGCTCCAGCTCGTTCAGGCCTGTAGGGCGATCAGAATCCATTAAGTCGCGACTAAGCTGAGCATAAATATCAGCCATGCGATATCCAGCTTCGGTTGAGAACTGAG
>NZ_LWGE01001715.1:0-1172 GCF_001635315.1 Oleiphilus sp. HI0123 | reverse complement strand
ATTTTAAAGAGCTGGAAGTGTATCCCCGAATTATTTCAGTTATATTTCACAAATAAGTCAGATTTGTTACAGACAACATACAAGAATAATAACCATGAAAGGTGACGTAAATATGAACCTTGTAATACAAAAACATTACACACCATAAATTGACTTAAATTCATTAGTCTTTACTTGTATGCAAAAGTCGCTTACACCATCATTTCGTTATTATCATTAATACCTGCATATAAATCATACAACATTCACAACACCAACTATACTTGTAGTTAACGCTCTTCATTTCCAGACTTTCAAGGGAATTAGCACATGCTCGTAAAGCTTTGCATCGGCCTGCTGACATTGCTCTGCTCCATCAATAGTTGGGCACTTCGTCCCTCAGATAACGCTGAGTGGCAGATACGCGCACACCAAATTATTAGTACAGAACTGCAACCCTCCACGCTTACACCACAAGAACAATACCAAGAGCTCGCTTGGTTCGCTGATGCAGCACAAGACTACAAAGATATTCAGGTACGTGTTGTATCCGAACGAATCGATACGCACTTTTATGAAGCCAATACCCTAGCAAAGGCCTTTTTTGAACTCACAGGTATACATGTCGTACATGAAATAACCGGCGAAGACGATGTCATTAAAAAGATGCAAGCTCAGATATCAACGGGTAAAAGTCTATATGACGCCTACATCAACGATAGCGATTTAATAGGCTTTCACATTCGTTCAAATGAAACGCTGAGATTAGACACCTTTATGAAAAATGAGGGTGCAAAAGTTACCCTACCTACACTCGACCTAAACGACTTTATAGGGCTTAAGTTTACTACCAGCCCGGAAGGACACTTATACCAATTACCGGATCAACAGTTTGCTAATTTATATTGGTACCGCGCAGACTGGTTTGCCCGTCCTGACTTACAAGCACAATTTAACAAGATTTATGGCTACGACTTAGCCGTCCCCCAAAACTGGCAGGCTTACGAAGATATTGCTGAATTTTTTACAGTACATGTCAAACAACTCGATGGCCAACGCGTATGGGGACATATGGACTATGGAAAACGCGACCCCTCTTTAGGCTGGAGGATCTCAGATGCTTGGTTATCACTAGCAGGCACCGGTGATAAAGGCTTACCAAACGGTACCCCGGTAGACGATTGGGGAATTCG
>NZ_LWGE01001714.1:0-1079 GCF_001635315.1 Oleiphilus sp. HI0123 | reverse complement strand
CAATCAAGAACGCTCTGTTCAGCATAGAGACGGTTACTTTACTGAGTTTAACCATATGGCGAGTGAGTTATCGATCAGCGCTTCAACCTCGGCAAAAAATGCCATGGAACAAAAGCAGGCAATCTCCTCTTCGGCTGCAGCAGTCACTCAACTGAGTGCCAGCGTGAGCGATGTTGCAACGCAAGTTCGAGAAACCCATGCCGACATTGATACTTCACGTAAGCAAATTGCACAAGGGCGTGCCGAAGCGCAAAAAGCCTGCATTGAGATTGAGAAGATGACTGCCTTGTCTGAAGAAAGCGTCAAAATGGTGGATGTCTTGTTTGAGCAGTCAAACAATGTTGCAGCAATGTCTAACATCATTCGGGAAATTGCCGATCAAACCAACCTTCTATCTTTAAATGCTGCAATCGAAGCGGCACGCGCTGGTGAGCATGGGCGAGGCTTTGCAGTCGTGGCCGATGAAGTTCGAAATCTGGCAATCAGATCCCGAGAATCAGCAAACGATATTAGCGACAGTATTGAGTTATCTCACAAGCAGATGGGCAGTGTGAAACAGCAGGTCCATGATGTCGTCAGTAAAGCCAGAGAAAACTATCATAGCATCCAAAACCTTGAAGCCAATCTAGGTACCCTCGATAAAGTCGTCGATCAAATATGTGACAAGATTTCTCATATATCTACGACAACAGAGCAACAAAGCTACGCAACCAACGAAGTTGCTTTCAATGTTGAAACACTGCTATCACAAGCAGATGAGAATACAGCAATCGCTGACGAAACGGTTAATATCGCCAAATACCTGGCAAATAAATCAAGCCAATCAAAAGAACCAATGGAGAACAGTTTATGATCATTACCCTCTCCTTAGTCCTCATAGTCATTGCAAGTGTGCTGGTTTGGTTTAGTACCAATCGAAAAAAACATGCCGAAAAACTGGAACTTAAAAACTGTTTGGCGCAGCTCAATTCACTCAAAAGCTTATTGATTCAAATTCAAAAACATCGCGGCTTAACCACAGGCTATCTTCACGGTGAGAAAACATTACAAGCAGATATAAAAACCGTGAGAGCAGACGT
>NZ_LWGE01001713.1:0-603 GCF_001635315.1 Oleiphilus sp. HI0123 | reverse complement strand
CTCGCAGAAATACTACTTCCTCCACGAGCTTTCAGCACTTCAGGTACCATAGCCAATACATGCTGAATCATTGCTTGCCACCCTTTAACCTCAATAACTTTGTTGTTTAGGCGCATAAAGCTTCTCACTTTTATCTTTTTACGACTTCCTTTATCACCAGTACGCTCAAATATATGCTTACGAACAACCTCGGCTGAAACTAATAATTGGAAGACAGCAAGTGGTGTTAAAGAGGCGAGTGTGTAAAATTCTCTGCTCTTATACTCGACGACAATGTACTCATCCTTATCCTTGTCATAGAACACTGCATCGGGCTTTACGAACGCCTTACTCCAGCAAAATGTTTTTGAGTCAATCGATATTTCAGCTAAATCATATTTAAAGTTAGGCAAAAACCTTTCTTGTACACTTTCTTCTTTTACGTCTTCGCTTCCAAAATCTTTAATTGATGCAAACTGGCTATAAGTGCTCATATCAGGTGCATCTAAACAGTCGAACTTTAGGTAAGGCAAATCTATCCAACGGAACTTATCGTTCCTCATTTCGTTAGTGTTAGCTTTCTTTATATGTTTGCTAATTTCAGGTGTAGATAGTTCTTTTTTG
>NZ_LWGE01001712.1:0-837 GCF_001635315.1 Oleiphilus sp. HI0123 | reverse complement strand
AGATATCCTCCATAGTGTATCTTACAACGGTGTCTAAATCGGCTTCATGCCATGACCCAGTCTGTACAGAATAAGGAGCAAGTGACGTGCATTCCGTAAAAATAAAAGATTATATGAGCCCAAATGTTTTATCCTTCAAACCTGAAGACAGCGTTATTACGGCTTTAAGAACTCTGGTAAAAAAAGGCCGTTCGGGCGCACCGGTAATAGATAATGAAGGGAAGCTGGTTGGTATTCTTTCAGAATTGGATTGTTTGAAAGAAGCTCTAAATGACGGCTACTACCAATCAGTAGGTGATCGAGTCGCCGATCACATGACGACCGAGCTAGACATGGTTGAACAAGAAGATGATATCATTGTCTGCGCAGAGTTCTTCACTTCTGGCCGACGACGACTACCGGTTATGGACGGCGGCAAGCTTGTTGGCATTATTACTCGTCAAGACTTTGCTCGCGCACTGATCAACCGTATTGACCATCCTCACCACGGTGACAACTAGATCATGAACTACTAGACTGAGCCAGCCCTTCAGGGTTTGGCTCAGGCTGTATTAAACTAATCATTTCCCATCCAACTGAAGGCTTTGCATCTGTTCTGCCTAAAGGCACAACCTGCTTATCTGGACGAATCGCAAACAATAGCGTCAGCCGATTACCATGGAGCTGTAAATAGTCCTCATAGGTAAACTCTTCAGAGAGCTGCGTCGTTCTAATTGTCGCGCCTTTACTTACCAAGCTCGCTAACTTTGCAAAGGTCGCTCCCTCGTCAAACTGATTTCGTGTTCGCACATATTTTTCAGACGATTGATGACTAGCGCGCACATCCTGATCACCTTC
>NZ_LWGE01001711.1:0-10464 GCF_001635315.1 Oleiphilus sp. HI0123 | reverse complement strand
CGCCTGATAAGATATTGAACCAGCATCGAATGGCTTTGCGGGTTCGGAAAAAAGGCGATGCTTTTATTCAAACCTTGAAGACCAAGGGGAAGTCGGTAAGCGGTCTAAGTGAACGTGGTGAATGGGAATGGGAATTGGCGGATAACAAGCTAGATATTTCACTTCTAGAGGGCTTGGATGTTTGGCCGGAAGGAATGAATTTGGAAAGTTTAAATGCGGTGTTTGAGACGAACTTTGTTAGGCATCAGGTATTAATTGAATGGCAGGGTAGCGAAATTGAATTAGCTTTTGACCAGGGCGAGGTGTTGTCAAAAGGTAAGTGTCTGCCAATCAAAGAAATTGAGCTAGAGCTAATGTCGGGTGAGGTTGAAGCGCTAAAAAGTTTGGCAGCCGTATTGGGGCAAGCTATTCACTTGAAAGCGTCTGACACGAGTAAAGCCGAGAGAGGCTATTCTTTATTGGCAGCGAGCTAAGTATTTCAGACATACTTGATCAAGCGCATTGAGCTGACATGCTCGCTGCGTTACTTTTCTCAGATAACAATATCGAAAATTGAGAGCTATCTATATGAGCAGTGCTAACATCGCAATCGGTACCCAAGTTGAGAATGTAATTAATCAGTTTCCGGGGTTTATTCAAGCAAGTCTACGTAACGCCTGGCAAGAGTTGAGTGCTTATTATGTTGGCGAAGCATGTTTGGAAGATATTCGCTGGGAAACGCTCGAATGCCCTTGGTCAAAAGACTTTATTCAGAGCATTTTGGATGTATGGTCGCGCAGCGACTATGTTAGAGAGTCCAGTTTAAAGTACCCTGAATGGTTGCATGAGTGGTCGGGCAGCGATTCAGCACTGTTTACTTCAAAGTTGGAAGGGCAATATAAGCGCGATTTAAGTTCACGCTGTAAAGCAGTCAATGATGAAGCTGAATTGATGTCAGTTCTGCGAGTATTTCGTCGCTATGAAATGACGCGGCTTATGTGGCGCGATCTCTTAAGCTTGGTAGAGCTGGAAGAAACACTTTCGGACGTAAGTGCTTTGGCCGATGCAGCGGTTGAAGTTGCTTTGGATGTCTTATACAAACAGCTTTGCGAGCGTTATGGCACCCCTTTTTCTAGAGCAAAAGAGGGCGGTGCACCTATCCCTCAGCACATGCTGGTGTTGGCGATGGGCAAACATGGCGCTTATGAATTAAATGTATCTTCCGATATCGACCTGATTTTTGCCTATCCTGAATCTGGTGAGACCGATCACGCCAAAAAGCCAATTGAAAACCAGCTCTTCTTCACGCGCCTGGGGCAAAGGCTCATCAATGCTTTGGATGCCATGACCTCTGAGGGTTTCGTATTCCGTGTCGATATGCGCTTGCGGCCTTATGGTGATAGTGGCGCATTGGCGATGAACTTCGCTTCCTTTGAAGACTACTATCACAACCAGGGACGGGAGTGGGAACGTTATGCCATGATCAAGGCGCGTATCGTTAATGCCGACGCAAACCCTGAAGCCAGCGCGGCCTTAATGGATATTATTAGCCCTTTTGTTTACCGCAAGTATGCTGATTTTACCTCTGTGCAAGCCTTGCGCGATATGAAGCGTATGATTATGGCTGAAATGCACCGCAAAGGTGGAGAGCAAAATATTAAGCTGGGTGATGGCGGCATTCGAGAGATCGAATTTATTGCCCAGGCCTGCCAATTGATTCATGGTGGCCGAGACGAACGCCTCCAGCAGCAGGGCTTGGTAAGCGTTTATCGTACATTGCAAGAAAATGAATATTTACCCTCGGAATGGGTCGATACTTTATTACTTGCCTATCGACTATTGCGTAATTTGGAGCATGCGATACAAGGCTTGGCAGACCAACAAACCCAGTTAATTCCAGAATCAGAAGAGAGCCGTCAGCGTATTGCTTGGTCGATGAGCTATTCAGACTGGCCAAGTTTAGAGGCAGAGCTGAATGAGCATCGTTCAGCGGTGAGTCAATGCTTTGCCGATTTTCTGCATGACCCTGAAGAAGATGGTGATCAGGAGGAAGCAGGAAGGGCTTGGTTGGCAGCTTGGCTGGCTGAAGAGCGTTCACAGCTTTTGCAGCCAATGTTCCAAGAGGCAGGTTATGAGTCGCCTGCACAGAGTGTTAGTGATTTGGAACAGTTACGAGAGCATCGCTTGTTTACCTTGATGTCACCAGAAGCACGGCAGCGTTTTGAGACTTTTCTGCCCCTATTGCTGGATGAAGCTGCTGAAACCAATAAGCCGTCGCTTACATTGGCGCGCATGCTGGGGCTTGTTAGTTCGATACTGGGTCGCTCAGTTTACTTTGTTCTATTGTATGAGAATACAGGAGCGCTTAAGCAGTTGTGCCGCTTATGTTCAGAAAGCCCGTGGGTGTCTGAACATATTGCTAAAAGTCCGGTTATTCTTGATGAGTTGCTGGATGCCCGAAGTCTATTCCATCCACCGAATCGAGAGCAATTACAAGATGAGCTAAGGCAGCAAATGTTGAGAATTCCAGAGGATGATCTGGAAACTCAAATGAACTGCCTACGAACTTTCAAACAATCTCATATGTTGCGTGTGGCTGCATCGGAGTTAGGTGGACACTTGCCTTTAATGAAAGTAAGTGATTACTTAACATGGTTGGCCGAAGTCCTTCTGGAAGAGTCTTTAGCCATCGCATGGCATAATCTAGTCGTTAAACACGGTGTGCCAAGTGGTTTAAGCAGTGACGAGAAAGGGATTGCTGGCGAAGGTTTTGCCGCAATTGGTTACGGGAAGCTAGGTGGCTTGGAGTTAGGTTATAGCTCTGACCTGGATATGGTCTTTCTCTATGACGCTGATGACTATGGCGTGACATCGGGGCCAAAGTCGATTGATAATCAGGTATTTTATATGCGTCTAGGGCAGAGAATAATTCATATTCTGTCAGCTCAGACAACGCAAGGAATGCTGTATGAGTCAGACATGCGTTTGCGTCCCTCGGGCAATTCTGGAATGTTGGTGTCGTCGCTAGCTGCGTTCAAAAAGTATCAGCAAAATGATGCTTGGACATGGGAACATCAAGCTTTAGTTAGGGCGCGTGGTATTGCGGGTGACCCAAAGCTTATCGAAAATTTTAATCTGGTTCGACGAGACATACTGGCAGCACCCAGAGATGAAGCTGAGCTTAGGGCAGAAGTTAAAGCTATGCGCGAAAAAATGAAGGCTGCCGCCAAAGCGGGAAGTATCAAGCAAGGTGATGGTGGTCTGGTGGATATCGAATTTATCACCCAGTTTGGCGTGTTGAACTTCGCGCACCAAGATTCTAGCTTGATGGACTGGACCGATAATATTCGCATATTAGAGGTTTTAGAGAAGCTGGATTGTTTTGAAGGCATTGATTTATCCGTACTGAGTGCATCCTATCGGGAGCTGCGTTCTGGTTTGCATCGAAATAGCTTGGCTGATGAGGCGGATAAAACAACGATCGCTGATTATGCTGAAACATGCAGCAAGGTAACGGAGATTTGGCAAAAAGTCTTCGTGGCCTAGTGATATTTAAGCAAGATTTTCCTGGCTTAATGCTCTAAAATTAGCACCGTGATTAATTATCAAGTAGTGAATAATGGAAGCTTTTAGAGCCAAATTAGTAGTCTATATCCTTAAATTCTTAGCGAGCCTTGGTTTAAGCAAAGCCCAGGCTCTCGGTCGTTTTATTGGTCGGATTCTATGGATGGGCGACTCCGAGACCACACGTGTCACCAAAGAAAATATCTCGCATTGTTATCCCGAGCTATCAGAAAGCGACCAGAGAGAGCTAACACGGCGCAGTCTACTTGAAACCGGTATGTTATTTGCCGAATTTGGAGTGATGTGGGAATGGCCCACTGAAAAGACTTTGAATTTAATTCGCTCGGTTGAAGGTAAAGAGCACCTTGACGCGATATTTGAAAAGGGTAAAGGAGCGATTGTATTGGCGCCTCATCATGGAAATTGGGAGCTAGTTGGTTTGTATTTATCAACGCTTCGACCGATGGCTGCTCTATACAAACCGCCTAAAATAAAAGCCTTGGAAGAATATATGTCTTCGGTGCGAGGTCGTCATGGTTCTGAGTTAGTGCCAACCAATAGGCGGGGCGTTATTCGTTTGTTTTCTATCCTCTCGGATCAGGGGATGGTTGGTATTCTGCCAGACCAGGTGCCAGGCGGAACGGGCGGTGTTAATGCTCCTTTTATGGGAATAGAGGCTAATACGGTAAAGCTTGTATCTCGCTTGATTGGCCGCACTGGCTGTGAAGTCGTGAGCTTGTGTGCGATTCGCCGTCCCAAAGGGGATGGTTTTGATATGGTGTTCAAACCAGCTGATCCTGAGATATATAGTGACGATATCGCTACATCCGTCGCGGCATTGAATCGCTCAGTTGAAGCATGTATCGAAAGTCATCCCGAACAATACCAATGGGAGTACAAACGCTTTAAAGGGATGACGATAGACGGGCGTAAGGCTTATAGTAAGCTTAACCCATAGATTGGTTTAACGCTGCTATTGAGAATAGCCTTCAATCAAATAATTCCAGTCATTGTGAGTCCACTTTATCCCATGCCTTGTTACTTCCTTTTCAAAGCTGCGTTTTAAGCGCTTCAGATTACTGCTTTTCCAGGCATGCTTTGGCTTTAACATTTTGGCGCGATCAAAGTCGATGAGCCAAAATAAGCCCTCTTCATCTTGCAAAATGTTTTGAATGTTCAGGTCAGCATGATAAACACCCGCTTTGTGGAATCTTGCGATTAAAGCGCCTAATGTGAAATAGAAGTCTTTGCTTTGTACTTGTTTGAGTACTTGCAGTAAGTCTTGTGCATTAGGAATGCGGTGTGTCAGTAAGTCTGCCTGATAATATAGGCCTCTTTTGACTACCTGTGCGGCAGCAGGCTTGGGAACCGGCAAGTTTTGTTGATTGAGTAAACTCAAGATATTGAACTCACTGACAGAACGACTCTTTTGCCAGCCTTTAAAAAGGTAGTGGTCGTTGCTGATTTTACTCATCATGCCGCCGCGCAGATAATGTCTTAACACCAGTGAATGAGACTTGTGTTGGATAAACCAGGTTGTTCCACGTCCAGACTCTTGTCCATTAACGGCATTGAGCTTTTTCCAATAGCCTGATTCAAAGAGCTCGCTGGATATGTCCGAAAAACATTCACTATCATAGAGCCAATAATGCTGGCCGTTTTGAGAGGACTCTATATTCGGCATGATTTCAAGTTCCTTGAATCGTTTGGGTGGCGTTCTAGCTAAGACAATTCTAATTCATACAGGGCGATGGTGTCTCGGCACATTTGTGAAAGAGAGAAGTTTTCTTTGACGAAGGCTGCCGCTTCAATGCCTTGCCTTGTGCGTTCGTCTTTACTGTATGCCAGGGCTCGTTCAATAGCCGCCGCCATAGAACTGGAGTCGCGAGGTTTACACATCAGGCTTTTATAGGGAGGGGAGATTGTCTCCTGACTACCTCCGTGGTTTGTAGCAACTACCATGCGTTGCATCACTTGAGCTTCGCAGGCAGTACGACCGAAGGATTCCGGCTTGACGGAGGCTGAAATTACCAGATCAGCCAGCGCATAGGCTGCTGGCATGTTGTCGAAGTTTCCGGTTAACTTGACGTGAGCTTGCAAACCTTTTTCAGCGATCAAGGCTTCCAGTTCTTGTTTATATGCATCTTTTCCAGGCTCGTCGCCAACGAACAAGCAGTAAAAGTTACGATGGGGCAATTTAGCCAGTGCTTCTATTAGTACTTGATGGCCTTTAATTCGAGTTAGCCTTCCAGGCAGCATGATAATGTTTTTCCCCTCAGGGACTGACCATGCTGTCTTGAGCTGTTTCGCAGCGAGCTGAGCTTCTTCCAGCTCAAACCTATCCAGGTCGATGCCGCGAAAAATCAGCTTGGTCTTAGTGTTGAAGGTGGGGTAGACCTCTTCTATATGCTGTTGTACAAACTTAGAAACAGCGATCACATGCTGGCTTCTAAGCATGGCGCTGTTATACCAGCGCTTGAGAGCATTCTGGTGACCGTAGACACCATGAAAGGTGGTGACAAAGGGAATGTTGCTTTGTTTTGATGCCCATAAGGCGCTCCAGGCTGGAGCGCGAGAGCGAGCATGGATTAGGTCAATCTTCTGCGTTTCTATCAGCTTTGCTAGCTTTCTACTGTTCCACCACATAAGTATGGGGTTCTTGCTGTGAACGGGGAGCTCGATATGCTTCGACCCTTGTTGTTCAAGCGCCTTAACCATAGGGCCGCCAGAAGAAACAACCAATGAACGGTAGCCTTGCTCAACCAGTTCTTGAGCGAGGTCTAAAGTGCCTGTTTCGACACCGCCAGAAACCAGGCTTGGCAAAACTTGTAATATCGTTTTTTGTCTCATGCTTGCCCTGTGGTTTGCGCAGTAAGAGAAAGTTGTTGGTATCGTTTCAAAAGCCAGGTGGCAGCTGCCGAAGCCTCGTCAAGGCTTGCTGGTAAGTCAGGATAAAACTGTGCTTTCTTATTGCTTTGCCATTGACCGAAGTCGATAAGTTTGCCGCTAGAGGTGAGTCTGTTGATATGCATGCAAATTCGCTTCTTTTCTGATTTCGATACCATTGGCAGCTCTAATAGTGCGGTGGGCGAGCCTGACGTTAAGGACTCGTAGAGCATTGACATGCTGTCAGGTGTTACCCAAGTAAAAGCGCTGGACTGAAGTGCTTCATCTACTGGGCCAAAACTGCCATCTTGATACCGGTGACAGCTTAGGTTTGCTATTTCGAAACTTGAAATCTTGTCGATAAAGCTTAGCGGTGTTCGTGGCGAGTCGCTCAAGTGCCATAAAACTTCCCGGCGGGTGTCGCAAATTTCTTGGATTTGCTTAATCAAATTCGACTCGTCCCATACGAAGTGCTTAGAAGGGCCGCCGATCATCATAAGGTGTTGTGTTCGTTTCGTGTTTGGTGGGGGTGAAATCTTTGTGATAGGCCCTTGCGTTGTCATGACCCGTTCACTATTGGCTAGCCCGTCATGTTCGGGGCAAATGACGCCATCAAATAGCGGCAGCGGTAGGCTGGGTTTCATAATGACAAAGCTTTTGGCGCGGTGGGTCCGGGCGAGCATGAGCAGGCTTTTGTGAGTGCCGTGCCCTGCGCCAATGATGATGTCCGGGCTGTTATCCTGTTTTGTGGGAAGTAACAATCCTCGAAAGCCGACTTGCAGTGTTTGGCTGTCTAGCCAGAGCTCTTCGATATTAGTCTGGCGGGCAAGCGCTTTAGTTAGACCTTTTAGCTGACTGATGTGTCCGGCCCGCCCATCATGACAGACCCAAACCATCAAAGGTCGGGTAGCTCTCGTGTTAGATTGGCTTGACATAGATATCGTTTTCCTCGGAAGCGCTCTCTCATCAAGTGATGTGAGAAGCGCTGCTAATCGTCTATACTGCGTCTTTTGAATTTTTCGAAAGGCGCTTATGTTCCGCTTAGTTTACACAATTCTTTTCGCACTCTGTATGCCATTTGTTTATCTGAAGCTTTTATGGCGAGGATTTAAGGCGCCAGAATATAAGGCCAGAAAAATGGAGCGTTTTGGTTTTTTTAATGCGCCAAAGCTGAATAGAAGTATTTGGGTGCATGCTGTGTCCGTAGGCGAAGTGCTAGCAGCGGAGCCAATTATTCGAGAGATTCAAAGGCGTTTTCCAAACCGAGATATCGTTATCACTAGTATGACGCCAACCAGCTCCGAGCAAATTAGAAAGCGCTTTGGCAGTGATGTGTTTCATGTCTATGCACCTTACGATATTCCCTTTATGGTGAAGGCGTTTTTGCGCCGGGTAAAACCTGAATGTCTGATCATTATGGAAACCGAACTCTGGCCAAATATGATTCACCAGGTGATGCGAAGAAACTGCCCGGTTGTCATCGCTAATGCGCGTTTGTCAGAGCGCTCAGCAAAAGGCTACCGACGCTTGAAACCCGCTATTGGTTGGATGTTGAATGATCTGTCACTCGTGCTATGCCAGTACGAAAATGATGCTTCACGATTTGAATCACTAGATATCGCAAAGGAAAAGATTTTTGTAACGGGTAGCGTAAAGTTTGATACGAACGTGGAAGATAGTCATGTTAAAAAAGCCGCTCACCTGAGCGCAAATTTACCCGCTAAGCCTAAGATTTGGGTCGCGGCGAGTACGCATGAAGGCGAAGACGAGCTGGTTTTAAAAGTGCATGAACGTTTGAGGCAGCGCTTTCCCGATGCCTTGCTGGTATTAGTGCCTAGGCACCCTGAGCGCTTCGAAAGTGCTTTTCAGCAATCAAATAAGCAAGGCTTTAACACCGCACGAAGAAGCGAATTTGAAAAAATTCCCAGCGATGCAGAAGTATTTGTGGTGGATACCATGGGGGAGTTGATGGATTTTTATGCGACAGCTCAGGTTGCGGTAATAGGCGGTTCATTTACCGAAATTGGTGGCCATAACCCGATTGAGCCAGGCGCTTTGGGGTTGCCGATTTTAATTGGCCCCCATTACTTTAATTTTGAAGCTATTTGTCATCAACTGGTCGAAGCCAAGGGTATGGAAATTGTGGCAGATGAACTCGCGTTGCTCGAGTCGCTCGGAATGCTATTTTCAAACCCGGAACGGGCTCAGGAAATGGGGCAAAATGCATTGCAGAAAGTTGAGGCTAGCAAGGGAGCGGTGAAACGTGTTGTTGACCACCTGCAGCCCTTGCTTGAAGAAAGCTAGAGCTTACTGGCCGGGCGATAGCCAGGCGTTCAGAGCTTCAATGTCTTTAACACTTAAGGTTCCCGCTGCGCGTTTTATGCGTAGGCTACTTTCTACAAAATCGAAGCGAGCATTCGCGTAGTCACGAAGTGCAGTGAAATAGTTACGCTCGGCATCAAGTACTTCAACAATATTTCGAGTACCTACCTTGTAACCTTCACGCGTTGCTTCTAAAGCACTTTCACGAGAAACGATATTTTGTTGAAGTGACTCAACTGTCTGAATGTTGGTTTTCAGACTAATAAACTCGGTACGTGTTTCTATTTTCGCCTGACGTTGCGCTAAGGTCAGATTGTGTTTTGCCTCGGCGACCTGATGGCGAGCTTGGCGAACACCCGCCTGTGTTGCGCCACCAGAATACAGTGGCATGTTAAGTGTAATGGCTAGTTCGCTACTCTCACTATCATCGTTGCCAGCTGCATAGTAATTGGTGAAGGCAGAATTGCTATAATTGGCATCCAGACTGACGGTAGGTAAATGAGCTGCTTTCTTTGACTTTAGAAGTGCTTCGCTTGCCTTATAAGCGTAGTGAGCAATCTTGATACCTAGATTGTGGTTTTGTGCGGACTCAAGCCATTTTTCTGCAGAAATGCTTGTATCCATGGCAATAGGGAAGTCAGGATTAAGGCCATGTAGCTCGTTTGTATACTCACCCGTAATTCGCGAAAGGTTTTCCAGGGCGATGGTCAGGTTGCCCTCAGATCTAATTCGTGCAGTTTGCGATGCATCATAGGATGCTTTAGCTTCGTGAACATCGGTAATCGCGATTAAGCCAACATCAAACTGCTCTTTGGCTTGTTCATATTGGCGCTTTACAGCTGCTTCCTGAGAGTGGTCAGAGCGCAGGTTTTCTTGCTCTCTTAGTACTTTGAAATAGGCTGTTGCGACATTAAGGATTAAATTTTGCTGAGCAGTAAGGTAATCGACTTGAGCTAGCAGGGTTCTTTGTTCACTAGCGCTTACTGAGTGCCAGGTAGGTAAGTTCAATAGTGGCTGAGATAAACTTAAGTAATAGTTTTTTTGCTTGTAGCTATTGTCGCTTGAGCTTAAGCCATTTGAGTTTGTATGGCTTAAGCTTGCTCTTGCATTGACAGTGGGTAGTAGACCTGCAAATTCAATTTTTTGGCCTTCTTGTTCGGCCAAATAAGCTGACTGAGCAGCAAAGATCTCTGCGTCATAGTTCTCGGCTTTCTTATATAGGCTTAAAAGGTCGGTACTTTGTGCCGACGCAATAAATGGCAGCGTCATGCAAGAAAGAAAGGTTGAAATAAGCAGCTTTGATGTGTGCTTCATAGTGTCCTCTTTGATCGGGCGTACGGTATAGGAACCTAAGGCTGAAAATAAGCTTTGGCTCGATGGTTTCATTATGGACAATCTATATGAAGAACTCTAGACTTCCTTGGCGCAAATACCTGTCTTGTGCAGCATGTAGATGTTTGTATGTCCCTCAATAAATCGCAAAAACAGTATATTTAGTTCGAAAAACGCTAGCCTCAGTTCGAGCTGAAAGGAGAAATAATGTCGACGATCAAGCTTCAATATGGCAAAGAAGATTATCAGCTAATTGGCCGTGAGTCCTGCTTTGAAGGCTTCTTTCGCATGGAAAAGGTTACCCTGAAACATCGCTTGTTTGATGGTGGCTGGAGCCGGGAAGTCAGTCGTGAATTGTTTATTCGGGGTGATGCCACTTGC
>NZ_LWGE01001710.1:0-1022 GCF_001635315.1 Oleiphilus sp. HI0123 | reverse complement strand
GTTTGAGAATCTGATTACCTCATACAAAGAAGCAATACGTCCTGAAAATGTCGCAGCCAAAACATCAAAAATTGAAAACCTCAGATCTTCACTGCTGACCAGTAAGAAGAAAAAAACTGCTGCACTGAAAATGTTTTCCGAGCGCCTTATTGCTCGGCATAAAGAAGTTGATTATCTAGAAGGGATTATAAAAGACAAATATAAGGATAAGAATGAAGCAAAAGAATATGCCTTCCCTCACATCATGGAAAGGATTCAATTGCATATAGAAAAGCAATACATGACAGAGGTGGGGGAGTTAGAACAAGAGATAAGCGAAAACTTGGATGATTTTACCTCGAGTTTCAACAGAGTTGATAGTAGCAATCAAGTAACAATTCCATTCGATTCTAGAGGAGCCTTTGCTGGGTTGGGAGTTGGAGGTGGGTTAATGGCTGGTTTAAGCATTTACGCATCTACAATGGGGGCATTGGGTGGATATGCAGTTGCTGCACAAGGCGTCGGTTTACTATCTTCAATTGGAATTGGATTTAGTGCGACAGGAGGCTCTGCTGGGGTTATGTCAGGTATAGCGGCTATTGGCGGGCCTGTGGTTTTAGCTGGGATACTTGGTGGTATTGCATTTTTAGGTGCTAAGCGTCTCTTCGGTGATACTTGGCAAAAAAGATTAGCCAAACAAATTATTAAGACTATGGACGAGAACAATACTGGAAAAACTGTCATTGATAATGTTGTCTCAGAATTTAGTAAAGCGGAAGAAGCAATTAATACGGGTAGTGATAATCTCAAAGAGCACTACATTGAACATATCAAAATGATGGATGAAATTATTCAAAGCCCAGCTGACTCCAAGGAAAAACTTGATGGTCAGGTAATGCAATTTAGGGAGTCTTTAGATTTTTTTATGGAAGCTCCATGGGACTGAATCTTGTGGAGCAAGAAGTTAATTTGCTAAAGAAGTATAAACCATACAAAGAGCCAAATGAGCAAGAAAATAAGGCCTTAGCATGAGTTAGGAATAG
>NZ_LWGE01001709.1:0-2392 GCF_001635315.1 Oleiphilus sp. HI0123 | reverse complement strand
TATACCGGGTAATCCAGGGCCGGTACCGATATCAGCGATGTCCTGACCTTTTATATAAGGAGCAATGCTAAGCGAGTCGACCAGATGTTTAATCAACATTTCTTCCGGGTCACGAATAGCCGTCAGATTGTAGGCTTTATTCCATTTGATCAATAACTCTAAATAGTCGAGTAAAAGGCCATTCTGCTCTTCATTTAGAGTAATACCTATTTTTTCTGCCGCGTCGCTTAGAATATTACTAAAGTTGGCACGTTGCGATGCATTGATCACGTCTATTCTCTTTTAAGATACGTGAAGTGCCGAAATCAGGCACTTTCATGTTTGATTGATTTAGATAAAGATTTTTTCTTCAGATATATGAGTACCAATGACACAGCAGCCGGTGTAATTCCCGGAATTCTAGATGCCTGGCCAATTGTTTCTGGTTTAACCTCTAATAGTTTTTGCTTAATCTCATTGGATAGACCAGAAATTCCATCATAATTGAAATCGATTGGCAGCTTGGTTAATTCATTCTTTCTTAAACGATCAATCTCATCCTGTTGACGACTGATATAACCATCATACTTGGTTTGTATTTCAATCTGTTCAGCAACAGCATTAGAAATTGTTGGATCACCGTTTATTTCAGCAATACTTTGATAATTGATTTCAGGACGCTTTAGCAAGTCACGAAGGCTGTATTCTCTCGAAATAGGTCGATCAAAATATTTGTCAGCAATCTTCCCACCTTCTGAGCCAGGTTGCACCCAAGTTGTTTTTAGACGCTCTGTTTCTTTCTCGATTGCTTCGCGCTTGCTTGAGAATTGTGACCAGCGCTCATCACCTACAAAACCTAAATTACGTCCGATCTCAGTTAACCTTAGGTCAGCATTATCTTCGCGTAGTAACAAACGGTATTCAGCACGGCTTGTAAACATACGGTAAGGCTCACTGGTTCCTAGTGTAATCAGATCATCAACCAGTACTCCGATATAAGCTTCATCTCGACGAGGGCACCAAAGCATATCACCACTTGCTTTCAACGAAGCATTCATACCAGCAAGTAAACCTTGGGCACCGGCTTCTTCATAACCAGTTGTGCCGTTAATTTGGCCAGCGAAAAACAAGTTCTCGATAAACTTTGTCTCTAGGCTTTGTTTCAAGTCTTGAGGGTTAAAGAAATCGTACTCAATTGCATAACCAGGCCGCGTAATATGTGCTTTCTCGAAGCCCTTCATTGAACGCACTAAGTCAATTTGCACATCAAAGGGCAAACTAGTTGAAATGCCGTTTGGATATAACTCATGCGTTGTCAGCCCTTCAGGCTCGACGAAAATCTGGTGGGAGTCTTTATCTGCAAAACGATTAATTTTATCTTCAATAGAAGGGCAGTAACGTGGGCCTGTTCCTTCTATGATGCCTGTAAACATGGGTGAACGATCAAAACCTGAGCGAATAATCTCATGCGTACGTTCATTAGTATGGGTTACATAGCAAGAAATCTGTTTTGGATGTTGTTCAACTGTGCCGGTATAAGACATTACCGGTAAAGGTGTATCACCTGGCTGTTCGTCCATTACGCTAAAATCAACTGAACGTGCATCAATTCGGGGCGGTGTACCCGTTTTTAAACGGCCAACACGAAAAGGCATTTCTCTTAAGCGTTTTGCCAATGCTATCGACGGTGGATCTCCCGCACGTCCACCTGAATGGTTTTCTAAACCAATATGAATAACACCGCCTAAAAAGGTTCCAGTTGTCAAAACAACGGTCTTTGAATGGAAGCGAACTCCCATATTGGTGACAACGCCACAAGCCCGGTCATTTTTAACAATCAAGTCATCAGCCGATTGTTGGAAGATATCCAGGTTTTCCTGGTTTTCCAGGGTTTCTCGAATTGCGGCTTTATATAAGATTCTATCTGTTTGTGCGCGTGTAGCTCTTACCGCTGGCCCTTTACGGCTATTCAGCACTCGAAATTGAATACCCGCCAAATCGGTTGCTCGTGCCATAGCACCATCTAGAGCATCGATTTCTTTAACAAGATGACTTTTACCAATACCACCAATTGCTGGATTGCATGACATTTGACCCAGCGTCTCGATATTATGCGTAAGTAGAAGGGTTGATGAGCCGCGACGCGCTGCGGCTAAAGCAGCTTCAGTCCCGGCATGTCCACCACCAATAACAATAACATCGTAATGTTTTGCGAAATCCACCTAGCATCCCCAGTCAAATAAAATAGCCGCGCATTATAAAGATTTGAGTGATAAATAGCAGCCTTTATAGTTTATTTTTTATACAGTTTTGCACTTATGACTCAAATTTTGAGTGTCTTAAAATAAATCTGTGTTCTTAATGTAAATAAATGAACATTCACTCAGTTTTAATGAATTCAAGCACTTATCAC
>NZ_LWGE01001708.1:0-2944 GCF_001635315.1 Oleiphilus sp. HI0123 | reverse complement strand
CTTCGCTGCACAGAGGAAGGGATTAAGACACCCTAAAAACCTTTTTATCTTTTCTCGGTGTAGGCCGCAGGCCTCTCTGTGACCTCTGTGGTGAACCGTGTTTTATGTTTTGATCTTGAAGTGATAAACCGATGAACCACAGAGGACACCAAGAGTAGAGAAACTCTAATCTTTCATTTGCCCAGGCAACCACAAAGCTATTTCAGGGAAGATCAGCAGCAGTAGTACCATAACCAAGCTTATTACTACGAATGGTAAGGCACCCTTAAAGACAGTTGTTAAGGGTATATCCGGAGCAACGCGCTGCATTACAAATACATTGATACCGATTGGCGGCGTAATCAGCGATAGCTCAATCATCATAACGATAAAAATACCAAACCAGACCGGCTCATATCCTAAAGAGGTCACCAAAGGGAAGACAAAAGGCAAGGTGAGGATAATCATCCCAGAGGTGTCTAATACAGCCCCGAGCACCAGATACAAGAGCAATAGAGCTAACATTATCAAGAAAGATGAATCACCCCAACCGGCGATGGACTCTATCAAGAGCTGAGTCACGTCAGTCTGCGCCATGAAGCGGCTAAAGAATACGCCTCCTAAGAATAACAAAAAGATGTTGCCGCTCAGCGAAACGCTTTGGCCCAAACTTTCTTTCAGAATCATTGCACTTAAGCGTCCGCGAAATAAGGCAATAACGAATACCCAAGCCAAACCAATAGCCGCGGCCTCTGTTGGCGTTGCATAGCCTCCGTAAATACTACCCAAAACAATAAGCATTAGTGACAATGCCGGCAGGAGTTTTGGTAGCGCCTTGATCCGCTCTGCCACCGAGTAATGCTCACCACCCGGTGCAAGCTCGGGCTTGAGCTTACAGCGAATCATGACATATAGACCAAACATCAAAGCTAATAGAATTCCCGGAATAATACCCGCTATAAACAGGTCGCCTAGCGAGGTTTCCGTCCAGGCCGCATAAAAGACCAAAGGGATACTCGGAGGAATAAGAATGGCGAGCACACCGGCTGATGCGATTGAGCCAGTCGCAAGGCTTTGGTTATAGCCGTAACGCCGCATCTCTGGCATCAGCATTTTGCCCATTGCTGTGACTGTTGCAACACTAGAGCCTGTGACCGCTCCAAAGGTTGCTGAGCAGCTGATAGATGTGATCGCCAAGCCACCGGGAATTCGCCCGAACCAGCGGTTAAAGCAATAGAAAAGATCTTTACCCAAGCCCGTTGTTTGAGCTAAAGCTCCCATCCAAACAAATATAGGTAAGGTCACCAATACAAAGTTACTGGCGACTTCCCAACTAACCAACTGAAACTGAACGATAGCCGACTCAAAGCTCTGAAGGTAGACATTTCCAAGCAGACCTACCGCTATCAAAGCGATAGCAATCGGTACACGCAGAGCAATTAATATAAGCAAGCAGGCCATGGCCAACAGGCCAACACTTTCAGAGTTCACGAATGCCCCTCTTTGGTTCGACCAGAACCTTGGCTAGCCCATAGCAAACTCAATGATTGAAGCGTTGTCACAAGCCCGATAAAAGCCATCAAGGCATAGAAAGGCCAATAAGGTATGTCGATAGTATAAGCTTGATCTTCATAGGTATAGCTATCTATCGCGCCCAACACCGCCTGCCAAACGACAAGTAGCGAGAACAAAACCAAGAAAACATATGAAGCGCATTTTAGGGAGCGTTGCTTAGAAGCCGACAAGGCTTGGTAAAGCAGGTCAACACTCAATAATTCATGGCCCTCTATACACTTTGGAATCGCTAATAAAGAACATGCTGAGTAGCAGCAAACCCGACAATTCGTGAGCCCAAGCAATGGGAGAGGAAAATAATGAACGCAAAATAACGTCACTAATTACAAGTAAGACCAGTGACGGCAGAACAAACAAGGTGTTAAGACCGTTTAAGAAATTAACGAGTTTTTTTAAGATTTGGTCAAGCATAGAATGGAAGCGACGGAGGGTTCACGCTTATTAGCTTGACTCTTGATCAGGTAAGGGGCCAGGCATCACGATGCCAAATCCTTGAGCAAAGTCTATTCCAATTTCTCTTAGCGCTTCGCAAGTCGCATCATCCTCAACAAACTCTGCGATCGTCTCTAGACCCGCTGCGTGCGCTATCATATTGCACGACTCCACAATCCCTCTATCAATACTGTCGCTCAACATATTCTTAACAAAGCTCCCATCAATCTTCAGGAAGTCGACAGGAATCGTTTTAAGATAAGAAAAAGAGCTCAAACCAACACCAAAATCATCTAGCGCAAACTTAAAGCCTAGCCCTCTAATTTCATTAATAAACTCTACCGCATCAACCAGGTTATCGATTGCAGAGGTTTCTGTAATTTCAAAACAAATTCTCTGAGGCAGCAGGTCATATTCTTTTTGCCAGATCTTGATATCATCAAAAAATGACTGATCACTCAAGGTTGAACCTGACATCGTCTTCGGAGTCATCGACGATTAATATTCGTATAATCTTACCTTCCACTAAATGCATATAGCTACCTTGATACCGGAGAAAGGTTAATGTCTAACCAATAATTCCGAAGTGCTGAGATATTGTCTTTAAATTCATTTATATCAAAAGACTTTTGAATATAGCTGTTTGCGCCGGCCCGATAACCTTCCTGAACATCTCTCTCTTCATCGGAGGAGGTTAGGATGACAACAGGTAGGCATTGAGTGTCCAGGTTGTGACGAAGCTCTTTCAACACATCCAGACCATGAACTTTTGGCAAATTCAAATCGAGGAAAACCACCCTTATCTCAGGGTCGAACTGCTGGCCAGCGTACTGCCCCTTTCCACACAGGTAATCAATCGCCTCTTGCCCATCCCTAACAATGACAACATCTTTCTGCTCTACGCCCGCTTTTTTAAGCGCAAACAAAGCCAACTCTTCTTCACCTGCATTATCTTCTA
>NZ_LWGE01001707.1:0-1697 GCF_001635315.1 Oleiphilus sp. HI0123 | reverse complement strand
CTGAACTAGTCGTGCCGGATAATTTGAGAAGTGCGGTGCGCAAAACACATCGTTACGAACCAGATATAAACCCGGCTTATCAGCAACTGGCACAACACTATCAAGTGGCGGTTGTTCCAGCGCGCCCCTATAAACCCAAGGATAAATCCAAAGCAGAAGTCGCTGTACAAATCGTTGAACGCTGGATTATGGCACGCTTGCGTCATCAAACCTTCTTCACTCTGGCGTCACTAAACCAAGCAATCCGGTTTTTATTGGACGACTTGAATCAGCGTCCCTTTAAGAAGCTCCCGGGTTCCCGGGCAAGTCAGTTCAAGCAACTAGACCAACCCGCCTTAAGGTCATTGCCTACAACGCCATACCATTATGCAGAGATCAAACAGGTGCGAGTCCATATCGATTACCACGTCGAATACGATAAGCACTATTACTCAGTTCCCCATAATCTGGTGAAACAGGCTGTTGAAGTACAAGCTAGTAACTCAAGCGTCTCCGTTTATAGCCAAGGTCAACGAGTCGCTAGCCACCCTCGTAGTTATCGGCAAGGTGCGCACAGCACTTGTGCTGAACATATGCCGCAAGCGCACCGAGCTATACAGGAATGGAGCCTAGAGCGCTTCCTGAGCTGGGCAAACGAGATAGGCGCTGAAACTCGTGAAGTGGTGAATCACCTACTGCAAGAAAAGCGACATCAAGAACAGAGTTATCGCCGCATACTCGCCTTACTTAGTAATGCGAAGAAATATGGACGAGAGAGACTCAACAAGGCTTGCGGACGCGCACTACTGATCAACTCACCGACACGCAGCAGTGTTGAATCCATACTTAAACAAGGACTTGATCAGATCGTTGTTGAAACTCAGGAGCATCATATTCAGGAAGAGTTATGCCTGGACCACCATGAAAACATCCGTGGTGAAGACTACTACCACTAAATACTCATATGAATAACTAGGGAAAAAACATGTTTACCAATCAAACCTTGCAAGCACTGAGAACATTAAAACTTAGCGGCATGGCTGATGGCCTAGAGCAACAGCTAGCACAACCATCAACACATGAAGAGCTTAGCTTCGATGAACGCCTGGCGCTATTAGTCGATAGAGAAAGTACGCACCGACACAACAATAAAATTACCCGTTTACTGAAGGCTGCCAAGTTAAAGATAAAGGCTCACCCTGAAGACATTAACTACCAGCATCCACGTGGTCTGAAAAAAAGTCAGTTCGCGGGTCTACTGAGTAGTCAATGGGTTCATCAGCATCACAACGTATTAATCGAGGGCCCAACGGGCTGTGGTAAGACATACTTGGCTTGTACTCTCTCGACTCAAGCTTGCCGTCACGGCTTCTCAGTACGCTACTTCCGAACTTCACGCCTACTTGAAGCACTGAGTATTGCGCACGGCGATGGCCGCTTCCAGAAACTCGTTCAGCAACTCGCTAAGACCGACTTACTGGTTCCCCCCTGTGTCAGGATAGTTGTCGCCTCTGTTAATTTTTAATAATTGAATAGGAGGCGGTAAGAGAATATGAGTGAAGCATTATTCAAAAGAGTTTAAAGAAGCCATTGTTAAGAAGTGGCTTGAAAGTGGGTTATCATTAAGAACGTTTTCAGCCCAGGAAAACATAAACCTATCCACCTTGTATTCCTGGCGAGATAAATTTCAATTACCAGGTTCAAGTGTGACAAAAAGT
>NZ_LWGE01001706.1:0-1947 GCF_001635315.1 Oleiphilus sp. HI0123 | reverse complement strand
TCGTGGCTGATGAGGTTAGGACACTGTCCAAAAAAAGCAACGAATCAGCTCAGAAGATTAGAACTTTGTTAGACAAAGCGAGTTCTGATGTCAAAGCGGGTGCTGAAGCAGTCAATATGTCGGGCTCCGCGCTAGATAAAGTCGTCATTTCGGTAAAACAGGCGGCGGGGAATATTTCTACCGTCTCAGATTCAATGAGCAAGCAACGTACGCAGATTGAAGAGATTGTTCTGGAGAGTAAGAATGTTGAAGATATTAGTCGAACAAACGCCGACGCGGGGCAAACTTTGATGGATGCAAGTCAGGGGCTTTCAGAATTAGCGCACGAGTTATCAATCATGGCAAAAGATATGAACACCCTAGTAAGAAGCGCGTAGTGATCGCAGCTAATATTGAACACAGTTGAGCACGGTGACTAGTACAATCGGTATCCAACCAAGCTTGTCATCCGCTGAAAACATATTGACATTAAGAACGCCATCGACAGACCGGGTTCAACATTGATGAACCCGTCTATCTCGCTTTACTTAACCTGATACGAACTGAGGGGCGAAGCCTATGCTCCAGATGACGACTGTACCGACTCTTGTTGCTACAAGGTAAACGAGAGCGACAGTCAAGATAGCGCCGCTAAACAACAATGCGCGTTCTTTGCTAATACCCATGACAATCGGTAAACCGTCGTAGATCAAGAATCCTGCATATACTGCCGCTATAAGATATACAGCCATGTTGAAAATAGGTTCAGGGTTTAAAAGGGCGATACCAGCCAAAAAAAGTGGCGTACAAGAATAGGCTGCCAAGGCGATACCGTTTGCTGCATATTCATCATGTTTGCCTCCATAGGTTTTAGACATCCAATCGATTGCCCAGCCAAGCCCAAATACACCAATAAGCATTGCGATGTAGGTGATTATGTTGAGTTGCAAAGCGCTCTGGGTCGTCAGTTTAGTGATTTGCCCATCGCCAACTTGCCAACCAAACTGTGTCGTCGATATATAGGCGCATATTGGGCTAATCATTGCTAGAACGGCAATGTATGCAACATAAATTCTTCCCGGATTACTATGTTCTTTGCGGATCGATTCCCATTCTTCATCAGGGTGAGTGAACATTCCAAAAGCATGATTCAGTAACATTGTATTTCCCCATATTTTCCAAAAGAATATTTGCTTGATAGTAGACTTGAAATTTGCCTTTCTCATCGATCCTTTACGCTAGGAATCAATTAATGGATCACTCGGTTTTTTGCTCGTCTTTGTTCGGTATCTCTATTACTCGTGTATGATTGGCCAGTCGGCAGCATCGCGAGAGTCTAAATTTGGATCCGTTTCAGCTCCCCAGCGTTTTTGATACAAACCGTCAGGGTCATAGAGTCTCGACTGCTTTTCAAGATCGAAGTGGCGCCCTCCTCTTGGGTCAACCCCCACGCCTGCAATGTATTGCCAATTGCCCCAATTTACTGCCAAGTCAAAGTCAATGAGACAGTACTCAAACCAAGCTGCTCCATAGCGCCAGTCCACGCTCAATTCATTAACCAAACAACTGGCTGCGATTTGTCGGCCTCTGTTTGATAGATACCCCGTGTTTTTTAGTTCCTTCATGCAGGCATTGACAATCTTGAAAGGCGTTTCGCCTTCACACCATTTACTGAAGCGTTCAGGGTAGAAACTAGTAAGCGGGGGTGACTTTTTGGATCCTTGGAAACTAAATAGTTGGTCTCCTTTTAGAAAGTGCCACCATTGGAAATATTCTCTCCACAATAGCTCGACATATAGCCAACGAGATGAATCGTTAGACCCGTTTTCCTGTTCGTATTCAAGCAATTTCTTGATGACCTGGCGTGGAGATAGACAGCCGCTACTTAACCAGGGTGATATTTTGCTGCTGTTGGTCCAGCCGGATAATTCATTCCTTACTGTCTTGTAGCGACGGGGCGCATCACTG
>NZ_LWGE01001705.1:0-1154 GCF_001635315.1 Oleiphilus sp. HI0123 | reverse complement strand
TGAGAGCCTTTGCAGCACGCTCAACGTCCAGTTCTGCATCTTCGGCCAAGTGACGCCGAATAAAACGCCTGACTTTATCTTTGATATCAGAGCTTGAAGCAACCTTGCGAAGCAGCTTTTCAGCATAAGAGGTTAAAACACTAAGCAAATAAGGGTTGCCATGCTTCACTTTCAAATCAAGCGCCGATTTCTTAAACACAATACCAGTCTGCTCTTGAGAGAACTTAAGCTCGCCCTTACAGACTTCCTGATACTTAGCTATATATTCAGGCTGGGCATGCTGAAAGTTAAAGCACTGAACCTTGATTCTCCGACCTGTTAAATAATCACATCGTGCCAGGGCCGTTACCACCATACGCTCCATTTCGGAAATGCAATAACAGTCAGGTGACAAGCTTTTAAATTCTAGGGTTGCCCACTCATCGCCTTCTTTAAGGGTTAGACAAGCGGCCTCATTCACAATACTGAAAAAGCGCGCATACACCTGGAGCACATCACGAAGCGTCTCACACTGAAAGGATGCCTGAGCAACAACACTGAAGCGAGCCGGGTCAATTTCTTCACCTACATAAAGACCAATTTCAGCCTGCTGAGTATAATCCTTGGCGATATCCCAAATCTTGTTTAATTTAGAAATAGGAATACGAGCATCAAGGTTTTCAATATCTTTCCGACTAATACCTGATTGCTGCGCTAACTCTTGCTCTGACATTCCCCTATCAAGTAAGACATGATAGACATCAGAAATTGTACTAATACTGATGCTTGGAGAGGGTGAGGATGCCATGTTTAGCCTTTTTTGTTCTTATCATCTAGCTTCGTTGATCTACTTCACTGCTTTATTGGCCTAGTCTACGCAATACTAAGCCGATAGTTCAATAGTAAAGGAAGGCTTAACGCTCATAAATATCACCGTATGACAAACCTAAAAGCTGGCTAATTTTATTCAGGGAATAAGCTGTTTCTGCCTGCCATTGATCAATCGTTTCTTGTAACAAAGCCCAAGCTTTCTTTGAATTCGGCATCTTGTTAATGCTACCAGCTTGCGCTAGAGCTCCAACAACATCAGCTGAAAGAACCAAGGTATCTACACCTAGTCGCCGTAGAGCTATCTGACCAACCCGTCCACCCAAACGATTTCCACGCGCTTTTAG
>NZ_LWGE01001704.1:0-914 GCF_001635315.1 Oleiphilus sp. HI0123 | reverse complement strand
CATTAAGCATACGCTCTGTATGGTCTCGAGTCGGCGCTGGCTCCTGAACCTGTGTTTCGCCATCAGCGTATAAGCCCGCCAATAACAAACAAGACTTTACTTGCGCACTGGCCATTGGCATATCATAACGAATACCTGCCAGAGTTTGAGAACCACTAATTTTTAGAGGCGGACGTCCACCTTCCGCAGACTCAATTTTCGCACCCATTTGACGTAATGGGCCAGCAACTCGCTCCATTGGCCGCTTAGATAAAGACTCATCACCCGTCAATTCCGTATCAAATTTTTGCCCGGCAAGTAGACCGGCAAATAAACGCATACCAGTTCCTGAGTTACCAAGGTAAAGTGGCCCAGGAGGCGCTTGAAGACCATGCAGACCAACACCATGAATCTTAACTCGCCCTTCTTCTGGCCCCTCAATTACAACCCCCATATCCCTAAAGGCCTGAAGTGTCGCCAGACTATCTTCGCCCTCAAGAAACCCTTCAACTTCCGTCACTCCTTCTGCAAGAGCGCCTAACATTATTGAACGATGGGAAATCGATTTATCGCCCGCTACTCGGATATTTCCGCGAACTTCACCGCCAGGTGCCATTTTGAACGTTACATTTTTAGTATTCATAGTATCGGTATACGACTGTCCGTTTAGTATTTTTGAAAAGTGCTCTCTCGCAGACTTAGCTCGCGTAAAAACGCCTAACAAGTGCTGACTATCGCCTTGCTCGACACTGGTTCTCAAGGAAGCAAGGTCTGAAGTAAAGTGATCTAAAACCTTAAGTAAGGCATCTTTATTGGCAAGAAAAATGTCATGCCACATCAAAGGATCACTTGCGGCAATACGAGTAAAATCTCTAAAGCCTCCCGCTGCATAACGGAAGATCTCTTGGTTCTGCTCCTCACCGGCAAGCGTATCG
>NZ_LWGE01001703.1:0-1348 GCF_001635315.1 Oleiphilus sp. HI0123 | reverse complement strand
AAAGAAAGCACAGCGCAAACTGCTCTTGGATACTGCTTTGCAGTTAGTCGCTTCGGGAGGTTTTCAGTCTTTAACCATTGCTTTGTTGGCTGAAAGGGCAGATGTTGCGACCGGTACTGTATATAAGTACTTCGCATCGAAAGCAGAACTGTGCGCAGAAGTGTTTCGGGTGGCCACTGAAAAAGAAGTCAGGAATGTACAGCTAGCAGCTTTTCCTCAGGTGGAAGATGAACTCGAAGGTCAGCAAGAAGGCGAGGCATTGAGCTGTGAGCAACGTCTGAAAATGGCGTTAGAGATTTTCTCTAGAAGAGCTTTAGAAGGGCGTGGTCTGGCTTATGCCTTGATAGCCGAACCGGTAGACTCAAAGGTTCAGCAAGAGCGCTTAAAATATCGACGAGCCTATGCCGAGATATTTGAGGCCTTGGTGACAGAGGGAGTCGAAAAAAATGAGTTTGCACCCCAGAATGCGTTGATATCTGCTGGTGCGATGGTTGGTGCATTGGCAGAAACATTACTTGGCTCTATCGCCAGTGCCCAACAAACGCCTGGCGAATTCAAGCCCGAAGAATGGATTGAAGAAATATTGAGCTTTTGCCTTTCAGGTGTTCGTCGCGCCTAAGCGCTTTTGAGCCTGAAAGGTTTGAACATTTAAGAGATGAGCCTCAGCTTCTAGCGCCTACGACGTAGGCTTTCTTTTTCCTTCGTACGCTGGTCAAGTCTGGCCATAATTTCTGCCATTTCTTTTGCTTCTGCAGCCGCTTTGGCAGCCTGTGCAGCTTCGCGTTCCATTTTCTCTTTGGCGATGGCTTCTTTAATTCGCTTTTCCTTGGCAGCTGAGCCAACACGTCCTTCTGGTAGTTTGTCTTTAGCTGGGCTGGTTTTAGCTTTGTTGGTCTTTAATCTGGTATTGCTAGTTTTGCTTGCAGTGGATGTTTTGGTTTTCGGCGCACTCGTTTTAGTGCTGCTACCTGCGCGGTTTTGCCGACGCTTCATCTCGATATTCATCATGACCGCTTTCATATCGTCAAAGTCTTTGGTTGAATCAGACTTTCGCAATTCGACGACTTCTGCTTTCTTTTCTTCTTTCTTGACTGTTTCTGCTTGGGCAGCAAGATAAGCTTTTACATCGATGCTGGTGACAGGGCCGTGTTCTTTTTTTGTGCTACGATTTTGGCTAATGCTGCTCTTGTCTTCAGGCGTATTGCTGGCGGCCTTAGCCGCGGGGCTTTGTTTATGGATTGATGTTACCTTACTCGTCGCCTTTGCTTCTTGTATTGCTTTGGGCTCGCTATGTACTTCTTGATTAACCTTATTTACCGTGGGGGCAGGTGCACGTCCGGTTTTGATA
>NZ_LWGE01001702.1:0-1807 GCF_001635315.1 Oleiphilus sp. HI0123 | reverse complement strand
GCGGTTAATTGTTGACTGCAAATGGTCAAAGGCGGAACGAACAGATAACAAAGTTAGTTCATCATAATTCTGGCTCATATCCTGTGCCTATCCTGCATCAATATTTTTAGACTTATTAATCATCGTCTTCACAATATAGCAGTAAAGACCAAGAGGCGCTAAAGTGAAGTATATGGAAACAATATTTATGCCAAACTTTATTTTTACAACTCGATACTTCCGCTATAATTGTCATAAAGCTTTAAGATCAATAATATAGACTTAAGCTTCTAACAGATATATGAACTTATTGTTGGCGTGCGTTGAAGACATCGGCCAATAGTTACCATTATGGACAATACTATGATCAAAAACTGCCTATTCCCAGTTGCAGGCTACGGAACCCGTTTCTTACCCGCAACAAAAGCAATGCCTAAAGAAATGCTACCCCTCGTAAATAAACCCCTTGTGCAATATGGCGTTGAGGAAGCGCACCAGGCAGGCATGAACCGAATGGGTTTTGTCACAGGTAGAGGCAAACGAGCCATTGCAGATCACTTTGATATTAGCTACGAACTAGAAAATGAAATTAAAGGTTCAGGAAAAGAGGCTCAGCTCGATTCCATTCGGAATTTAATGGAAAATAACACCTTTTCATTTACACCACAGCATCAAATGAAAGGTCTTGGCCACGCAATCTATAGCGGTCGAGGTTTGGTTGGCGATGATGCTTTTGCAGTTGTTTTGGCAGATGACTTTTGTACGGCAGATGAAAACGGCGACGGCGTGCTTAAGCAAATGGCAGAGTTATATAATCAGTTCCGCTGCAGTATCGTAGCGATCCAGGAAGTTCCTGCTGACCAAACGCATAAATATGGTGTTATTGCAGGCGAATGCATGAAGGATGGCCTATACCGTATCACTGAAATGGTTGAAAAGCCGGCTCCGGAAGATGCTCCTTCAAATCTAGCAATTATCGGTCGTTATATTCTGACACCGGACATCTTCGATATCATCAAAGCAACACCGCCCGGAAAAGGTGGAGAAGTTCAAATAACCGACGCCCTGCTCACTCAAGCGAAAAAAGGTTGCGTGCTAGCCTATAAGTTTAAAGGTCAGCGTTTTGACTGTGGTAGTGTCGATGGTTTTATTCAAGCGACTAACTATGTCTATGAAAACGTATACAAAGCAGAATCGTAGTCGATACAAATAAATGAGTTTGCTGCGCCTTAGCGCGGCAAACTTCCTGCTCCATCAAAAAAGAACAAAGCAATTAAAGACCTAATAGCCTTAGTTTGCAATTAGTTGAAGTATCAGCTCTTTACTTTGCGCATCGCTTTTACGGTAACGCCGAAGTAACTCACGCTCATCATCAGTTGGTATTAACTTTTCAATCTGTCGTCCCAACTCAACTAATGAGTCCCCCAAATCCTCCGCATCACTGTCATTGATACCAGGCAAATCCAATTGGTGGCCGGTTTCAATATTAGGCACATCAACAAAACTTTCTAAAGGCATGGCTGTCTTAAAACACAAATCAAGAAGGTTATCCAAACTAGGATAACAGCGTGTTTCACTACTTTCGGCTTCCCACGACTCAACGACCAAAGGGTCAACTAAACAATACTCCGCAACATCAATATACGAAAGTTTCTTCGACTGCCGGACTTTTTTAAGTTGATGATTAAATTGCTTTAGATACTTCATAAGAATTCAGCACTGAAAATAGGTAATGATCAATATAGCATTTGATCCAGATAATTCGTAGTTAAAAATACTTTTTTACAGCTCGTTAATAATTTTTTTGCTAATTAGTTCAAGTACTAAT
>NZ_LWGE01001701.1:0-712 GCF_001635315.1 Oleiphilus sp. HI0123 | reverse complement strand
GACAAACGGGCCTTAGCGCTGGAATTGCAGGAAAACTATCGCTTTGAAGGGATCGCGCCAAAAGTCTAATCTTCTTGGCTGTCTTCAGGGGAAGGGCTATTATCTAGCAAGCGCTGATTGATAATCTTGTCCAGAGCAAAGCGGCTTTCTTTTATGCCAGACTTTTTCAGGCTCGAAAACAAAATGACATCTTCCAGAGATTGGTGTGCTTCTAACTGCTTCTTAACCTGAAACATGACTTGCTTTGCAGGGCCAAACTTGAGTTTGTCGCTTTTAGTTAGAAGGATTAATGTCGGTAGCTGACATTCACTGGACCAGTCGAGTAGCATTTGGTCGAACTCGGTAAGAGGTTTGCGGATGTCCATGATAAGCACTAAGCCCGCAAGGCTTTCTCGGTTGCGTAGATAGTCATCGAGGTGCTTTCCCCATTCAGCTTTCAGGTCCAGGGATACCTTTGCAAAGCCATAGCCGGGCAGGTCGACTAGCCGAACCCCGGGCGTGCTAAGGGAAAAAAAGTTAATCAGTTGGGTTCTGCCGGGAGTCTTACTGGTTCGGGCAAGCTTCTTATTGTTAGTGATTGAGTTGATGGCTGAAGATTTTCCTGCATTGGAGCGACCGGCAAAGGCAACTTCAACGCCTTGGTCTGGCGGGCAGTTCTTGAGTTTTGATCCGCTTTGGCTGAAACGGGCGCTGTTGTAGGAGATATTCTTCG
>NZ_LWGE01001700.1:0-5979 GCF_001635315.1 Oleiphilus sp. HI0123 | reverse complement strand
TTGAAGAGCCTAAACAGCTTGGCTCGGTTGCAACAGATCAGCATGTACTGGCTTTGGGAAATATCCAAAAAGCTTTATTGGCCTTGGCTGCACTCGATAAACAAGTCGTTCTGGTGATTGATGAAGCGCAATCGATGCCGGAAGACACTATAGAAGCCTTGCGCTTGCTCACCAACCTGGAAACGGAATCGGCAAAACTGATGCAGGTTGTACTCTTTGGTCAGCCAGAATTGGATGAAACGTTGAATAGCAAAAGTCTTCGACAGCTGCAGCAAAGAATAACGTTTCAGCATGAAATTCGCCCGCTCGATAGGGAGGGTGTCGAACAATATATTTCTCATCGAATGATCCTGGCAGGATACAGCGGTGGTCGTTTGTTTGAAGCAAAAGCAATTTCACTATTAGTGAGTGCATCCAAAGGTATTCCTCGCTTGGTAAATATTTTATGCCATAAGGCGCTGATGGGCGCCTTTGGTGAGGGTGTAAACCTAGTGACCGCGAAGCATATGAAAGCAGCGATTAAAGATACGGAAAGCGCACATAAACCCTGGTGGCGATCTATGCCTCTACCTGGAGCGCTTTCATGAGTTTAGTCAATGATATGCTTAGGGATCTGGAGAAGCGTAAAGCCCCTGAGCAAACCGGTTCCCTAGATACGGGCGTGTCTCGAGAAAGCATGATCGAGCCCAAACAAAGTAGCTTTAAGCAGAAAGATCTTATTTTGGTCGTCTTGGTCATTCTGGTGGCGAGCTTGTTTGCTTATATTCTTATGTCGACTGAGGAAAGCACTGTTGTCTCTGGAGATAGAGACAATAATAGTGAGCGGGCGGTTCAATCGGAAGCAGGGCTTTCACAGCAAGCGCCGACAATGCCTGTCGAAGAGCAGACAGTAAATGAAAAGCAGATAGCCGGGCCTAAATTACTCGAACCTGCTGTAGCGACGAAACAGACTCAGGTTTTGCAAGAATCTGCGCTAAAAGAAAAGAAAAGAGTGGAGCCGGTTGCCTCGGCTATTGTTGAGAAAAAAGCGCGAACAAGTGTCGTGGAAGAAAGCAAAGCAACGAAATCTGTTGTGGCAAAAGAGAGTCGTGAAGTCAAAAAGGCTAGCGATAATATTGTGACTCAGCCAAAAGTTGATAAGAGTACTGTTAGCAAGGGAGCTGATGCTGAGCCAAATTTGCAGACAAAAGCGAAAACCAAGGCCAAGCCGCTTGGTGTTGTTTTGTCTCCCTCTGCACTTGATTTAAAAATGGCATCAGATGCTATTTCATTATTTGAAATAGGTAAGCCAGCAGAAGCTTATGCTTTAATGCAGGCTTTTGTTGCCGAGAACAAGACTGTCGATAAAACGCTCAGCGTTTTGGCAAATCGCTTACTGCAAGACCAGCGCTTCAACGAGCTGTCGGGCCTGCTGGGCCGGGCGGGTAAGCCATTGAGCCCAGACCTGAGACAAGTTAAAGCGCGATGGATGTTGATGCAAGGGGAGCCTGAGCTCGCCGTTGCTTTACTAGAGCAGTCCTTGCCAGATATTGACAAGATGCCAGAGTACTTTGCATTGATGGCATCGCTATACCAACGAAATGGGCAATCAGGCAAAGCGTTTGAACAATACAGTCAGCTTATACAGAGCAACGACACGGTTGCAGACTGGTGGGCTGGTTTGGGGATTGCGGCAGACCAGCTTAAACAAGGGCGGCAGGCTGTATTTGCTTATCAACAGGCGATGACCCTGCCTGGTTTGAATCGTGCGCTAGAGAGTTATATCGGTCAGCGGCTGACAGCCCTGTCCTCGGTAAAGTAATTGAGTGAAGATATGAGTGAACCGAAAAAGAAAATTCGAATTGGTGACTTGCTGATACAAAACGGTGTTATTACCGAAGATCAGCTAATGACGGCCCTATCGGAGCAGAAAAAGACCGGAAGGAAGCTCGGTAAAGCGCTGATCGATCTTGGTTATGTTGATGAAGACAAACTTCTGAATTTACTGTCTCAGCAGTTGGAAGTGCCCTTTGTTCACCTTCGTCATTACCAGTTTAATAACGACCTGGTCAATAAGTTGCCGGAGACATTAGCGCGACGTTTCAGAGCGATAGTCTTAGATGAACAGCAGGGAGAGTTGTTAGTCGGCATGGCCGACCCGATGGATCTGATGGCCTTCGATGAGATTGGTCGAGCGGTCAACCAGCCTTTACGTCTAGCGGTTGTTCGTGAAAGCGAGCTCTTGACGACCATTGACATGGTTTATCGTAAAACAGAAGAAATATCTCACTTGGCTGGAGAGCTTGAAGAAGAGTTGGAAGATGATGCTTTCGACTTGGCTGAGTTAACCACGACCGGAGATGACAGTGAAGCACCGGTTGTAAAACTGCTGCAATCTATTTTTGAAGATGCGGTGCAGGCGAGAGCATCTGATATACATATTGAACCAGACGAAAGTGTGGTACGAATCAGGCAGCGTATAGATGGCATTCTGCAAGAGCAGGTGATGAAAGAGACACGAATCAATGCCGCCCTGGTACTGCGTTTGAAGTTGATGTCGGGCTTAAATATATCCGAAAAAAGAATTCCTCAAGATGGACGCTTTAACGTTAGGGTTAAGGCGCGGTCAGTGGATGTGCGTCTATCGACGATGCCTACGCAATATGGCGAGTCCGTGGTGATGCGTCTTCTTGATCAGACCGAAGGTATTCTGGGGCTGGACAAGGTAGGTATGCCCCCCAAAATACTCGAGCGTTTTAGAATCGCAGTGACACGTCCGCATGGACTGGTACTGGTAACCGGGCCGACGGGGAGTGGTAAAACTACCACTTTGTATGGCGCGCTATCTGAATTGAACAAACCAGAAGTAAAAATTATTACCGCAGAAGATCCGGTTGAATATCGTCTTCCGCGAATTACTCAGGTACAGGTTAACCCAAAGGTGGGATTGAATTTTTCTACCGTACTTAGGGCCTGTTTGCGTCAAGACCCGGATATTGTTTTGGTTGGTGAGATGCGAGACCAAGAGACCGCAGAAATTGGCTTGCGGGCGGCAATGACAGGTCATATGGTGATGTCGACCTTGCATACCAATGACGCGATTGGCAGTGCCATGCGTTTGATTGATATGGGCGCAGAGCCTTATTTGGTAGCGAGTTCTTTGGGCGGGGTGCTGGCCCAGCGTCTTATCAGACGGGTATGCCCGAACTGTGCGACCGAGTATCACCCAACGGAACAGGAGAGAATCTGGCTAGGTAGTATGGTCGCTGAAGGTGAAATCCTACCAGATAATTTCACTGTTGGAAGCGGCTGTTACCAGTGCAGTAATACCGGCTATAAAGGGCGAGTAGGTATTTACGAGTGGCTAGAAATGGATGATCGTACTTTGGGGGCGCTTCGTCGTGCAGACCCGGATGCCTTTGCTGAAGCTGCCAAGATGAATGCTTATTACGAGCCCTTGGATCGGTGCGCCTTAGAGTATGCGCGTCAGGGTATTACGACGATTGATGAGGTCTTCAGAATTTCTGCAACCCTTGATGAATTGGGGGCAAGCTTGGACGATGAGCTGGAAATAGACCTGGATGAACTCGATGAGTAACTTACTTGAAGGGTGGCAGGGTTAATGGCTCGATTTCAATACAAGGGGCGTGATGCAAAAGGGGCCCAGGTTAGCGGTGAACTGGAGATAGCTTCAGAGTCAGCTGCTGCCAATGAGCTGCTTAAAAAAGGTATTACTCCGGTTCAAATCAGTGAGCTGCAGGAAGCGTCAAAAAGTTTGGGCAGTATAAATATACAGCTGATCAAACCCAAAGTGACGCTTGATGAGCTGATTATTTTTTGTCGGCAAATGAATGCTTTGGCTCGCGCCGGTATTCCTATTATACGTGCAATGAAAGGCTTGGCGGATTCAACCAAGTCAGAAGTGCTTCGCGAGACACTCTTTGATGTTTCTCAGCGCCTAGAGTCAGGTGTGAATTTAGCTTCATGCATGCAGGCCCACCCCAAGGTCTTTTCTGATTTGTTTATTAGTATGATTCACGTAGGTGAAAATACAGGTCAACTTGAGGAAGCCTTTAAACGATTAAGTGAGAGCCTGGAAATGGAGCGTGATACACGTAAACGTATCAAGCAAGCGACTCGCTATCCAACCATGGTTATTTCTGCGATCTTCATCGCCTTGTTTATTGTTAACTTGTTCGTTATTCCAAAATTTGCCAGTGTCTTTGCCAAATTTGGTGCAGACCTGCCGCTACCGACTCAGATACTTGTGGCGACCTCTGAGTTTTGTTTGGCTTACTGGTGGCTGATTATCGGTCTTATTTTTGCGGGAATATATGCCTTTAAACAGTGGGTGGCGACGGAGAATGGCAATTATATTTGGGATAGGAAAAAACTCGGCTTTCCAATAGTAGGGGTTTTATTTGAACAGATCGCCTTATCACGATTTACCCGAAACTTTGCCATGATGCTCGCTTCCGGCATGCCGATTACTCATGCTTTGGCGATTGCAGCGGAGGCCTCGGGGAATAAGTTTATCGGTAAACGAATTATTGATATGAAAGTGGGAATAGAGCGTGGCGATAGCCTATTAAGAACGGCGCGTGCTACCGAAATATTTACCCCCTTGGTATTGCAGATGATGGCGGTTGGTGAAGAGACCGGCTCGATCGATAGCCTATTGGATGAAGTGGCAGACTTTTATGATGAAGAAGCAGACTACTCGTTAAAGCGCTTGTCTGAAGCAATCGAACCAATATTAATCGTTGCAATGGGCGGCATTGTCTTGGTCTTGGCATTAGGCGTCTTCTTGCCAATCTGGGACTTGGGCCAGGCAGCAATGGGACGGTAGACAGCGTGTATAAAGCGGAAGAAAAAACTGTTTATGAGCGCAGTTTCGGCAATCGCTATTTTGTGGTCGCAGTGAGCCTTCTGATTATTGTGTTCGCCTTGAATTGGTTGGCTGAACGTTTGAATCAAGAGCTAGTGAATGCCGAGCGTGTACAGTTTATTCATAGGCTTAAAGAACTCAATGCTGCTGTTACCTTGATGCAGGCATCTCTGGTGGCCCAGGATAGGCCGCAAGCAATGGCAGAGTTTGTGGGCGCAAATCCGATGAACTGGGTTCAGGATGACGTGACGCACTATGTTGGAGAGCAAGCTTTAGAGGAAAGTCAGCACCTAGCGGGTGTTTGGGTATTTGACCCAAAACTAAGAGATATTGCTTATCAGCCGCGCGATGTGTCAGTAGAGAGTTTGCGAGCGCAATTGCAGGGGGAGTTCTCAAGGATTGTTAGCGATGAACCTGAATGGCAGCGCCAAAGATATTCGCAATGGTTGCGATTTAGAGTAGTTGGTCTATTGTCAAAGGATAAAGTTCAAGCGAATAAACATTCAGAATATGAAGGGTTAGTTCTGCAGCTCATGCCGTAAACCATGAGCGCAGTTTCTGAAGCAGGTACTTGGTTTTCAAAAACGGGTTTTCAAAAACAGGTTTCAATTTACATTGATGAAGAGAGTTTGAAGTTATGAAAAAAATGTCCGGCTTTACATTAATTGAGTTAGTGGTCGTGATTGCCGTGCTAGCTATTCTTTCTGCGGTGGCCTTCCCGAAGTTTGCCGAGATTTCTGACGAGGCGCATCGATCGGCTGTTGAAGGCGCTGGTGGTAGTTTTACCTCGTCGGTTTCACTGGTTAGAGCCCAGTGGCTGGCAAACGGTACCCGTACCGCCATTACAGACTTACCTGGATATGGTGAACCAGATAATGTTATCGATGTTAGTGTCGATGGCTGGCCAACAGGCGTAAATGGTAACACCAACCCCAGTGGAATGACCGCTGCTGAGTGTAATGCACTGTGGGGGGCATTAATGAATACTAATGGCCTAACGACGTCGACAGCCGTGGGTGAAGACTACCTGACAACGGTGAATTCTGGTGATTGTCGATATACCTATCAGGCAACAGTTGATGGACATAACGTTGAGTATGACCCGAACACCG
>NZ_LWGE01001699.1:0-832 GCF_001635315.1 Oleiphilus sp. HI0123 | reverse complement strand
AAAATCTATACCCAAGATATTGCTTAATGCTGGTCTAAGTGTATTAAGTCACCCAAATGACCAGTCAGTATTAGAGGCTTTGACAGCGCTGGCTCAAGCCATTCCTTCTGGTATTTTTGATAATAATGGCTTCCATAAATATTTGAGCCGTTCGTACTCGTCAATTGGTAGAACAAATGAGTTCGAGAAGCTCCGTAAGCAATTGATTGTTATTGCGGCAGACTTGGAGTCAGGCGAGACTGTTCGTTTTGGTACCGAAGGCTTAACTGATTTGCCTATCTCCAAGGCTATCCAGTGTAGTATGGCTGCGCCCGGTATATACAAACCTGTAGAGGTCGGTGGACGTTATTATGTCGATGGTACCTTAAACAAAGGGATGCATACCTCGGTTGCCTTTGAGTCAGGTGCAGATATTGTTTTTGCCATTAACCCTGTTGTGCCGATAGATGTCGGGCAGGCCGTTCAAGCTGATACGATGAAGCGCGAGGAGTTGACGCAGTCAGGGATGCCGAATGTTCTTTCCCAGGCCTATCGTACAATGGTTCACTCTCGCCTTACTTCAGGCCTCAAGAATATATCCCGTGATTTCCCCGGAAAAGATGTATTGTCATTTGAGCCACCAAGGCACGATGCAAATTTGTTTTTCTCAAGTGTCTTTAGTTTTAACTCACGAAAAATGATGTGCGAGAGTGCTTATCAATTAACTCGGGCTAATCTTAGAAACAGGATCGATGAGCTCGAAAAAGTACTGGCACCAGCGGGTGTACGAGTCCGAAAAGATATTCTATTTGATGAGCAGAGAACACTCAGTACAGGTCTGTATGGTGAGGCC
>NZ_LWGE01001698.1:0-1855 GCF_001635315.1 Oleiphilus sp. HI0123 | reverse complement strand
AAAACTTATTTCCATATTTAACTATGTCAGAAGGATTACAAGACCCGAATATTGATGCCAATGAGCATAGACTGCCTTTATGGGAGTTTGCATCTAAGTTATCAGAAGAAGATAGCCCTGCTTTGGCAGCGTACGCAAAGGCTTTTGCGTGCGATAGAAGTAAAGACCCTGATTATGAGTTTCCATATGAAATGTCTAATCCTGACCCCCTCCATTGGTTAAAAATTCTGTTGGAGCTAGCGCTTCGCCAGTTTGATAAAGGTGAATCCAGAGCTGCTGCACAAGGTAAGTTTATTAAAGCAACTGAAATAGAGCTTTGTAGTACTTTCGTAAAAAATCGTGGCCAGGTAGGTAAAGTATTGGTTATGAATCAAGATTACTTGGAGTTGGTTACTAACTTGGCGGTCGGAGAAAATGACAAGTTAAGATTTCATGAGCTCTTACAAGAGTTTGAAGCGCGTGGTATTTACTTTGATAAACAAACTCAACAGTCACTGATCCAGTTTTATGAGCGTGTAGGAAATGTTGAACGAATGAGCGATAGTGGAGATGCAGTATATGTACGTAAAACAGTTTGAGGAATTTATTGCATCCCATTTCTTGGATTGGGCAGAACATAATATTGTTGCGGGTTTCCGTTATCAGTTTCAGTCTCCGAATATAGATAACAGTACTCAGTTATATCATGCGTTTGTTAATCCTTCATTTGCGAAAGGCGTTATAAATGTCGAAGGCCACAGCTTAGCTTATCTTACCTGTGGAAATGTGAAATTGATTCCTGTTATTCAGAATGAGGGAGAAGGCATTGGATACACCGAAAATTTTATTTCTTTTTTAAGGGATAAGGTATCTGATCAGAATGGTGAATTTCTCAATAGTGCATTGTTTATTATCCATAACAGTTTACTCGACACACTAGTTAACAGTGCTCAGGATCTGACCGCAGAAGATTCCGTTTTTGATCCTGCTTTTATCAAGGCTTCTCTCTCAGAGTTAATTGATGAAAAAGATGCTCCAGAAGGTAAAGAAGTTTCAAAAATCTTATTAGATTATCAGTTTGATTTAATTCTCGAAGATAAAGGAAGCATGTTTGGCTTCTCCTCACTATACACAGCCATCTCAGACGGAAACATAAGGTTTAACGAAATCGGTTTGCTAAATGACCCAGCGATTCTTGCCATGAGCGGACAGGAAGAGCAGGTGCGTAAACGACTTGATAAGAATAGAGAGCTTTACGATCAAATTCAGGATGTATTAGAACATTACCCTGATCAGTTAGAAGATAATCTACCTGACCTCGGAGAGGCTTTCATAAAGAAGAACTTTAGGCAGGAAGATCCTGACGCATGGAAGTTGACGACTTATGATGAATTCAGGAAGGAGCAAGATAACAATCGAGAACAAAACCTAGAGATTAGCTCTGAAAGCTCAGCGACATCTAGGCTTATAGTTCGTACTAAAGGAGAAAGTAAGTCAGTTCAAAAAGAACGTCACATGTTACTAGTTGTAGATGAGAACAGAGATGACTTTGATTTAACTATAGAGTTTGTCGGTGGCAAAGTTACAAAGAGTGAAATTAGAGTAACGGATAAATGTAAAGAAATAAGTTATGCCAACAATGTAGTACTCACAGGCGGCTCAGTAAATACTTCCCTGGTTGTCACAGGGAAGGTTCGTGAGATGCCGCGATTCTTTATGATTAGTCTTGATAGGAAAAAAACCTCAGAGAAGTTTAAATTTAAGTGTTTAGTCGTTAAATCTGGCCAATTTAATACAGAGGCGATTGAAAATAGTTTCGTGGTGAACCCTCAAAAGCAGCTTGTAACACTTCAAACGCAAGATACTGAGCTAGATA
>NZ_LWGE01001697.1:0-2537 GCF_001635315.1 Oleiphilus sp. HI0123 | reverse complement strand
AGCCGGTCCGACTCACTCATTATAATTTGTGTGTATTCATGATGCTCTGGGTTGGTCAGCTCTGCATCAAGTAGCTGAGCGGCACCCCGAATTCCACCGAGAGGGTTCTTAACCTCATGAGCGAAGCCACGAACAAGGATTTGAGCTGTTTCCTGGTTCTCATGCAGCTGTTCTTCACGGCTGATCCGCTTCAAACGATCCTTTGCTTGCATTTCGATCAGCAGTAAATCCTGAGAATCTTGAGAGAACTTTGATGCCGAGCAGTCTGCAAGAAGCTCTTGGCCGTTGTGTAGAATAAACTCGCAGTCACGTTGAGTGTATGAGTGCCCGCCATCAATAATGGCCTGGAACTCGTCAAACAAAAGTTCTTCATGTTTAATAAAGAGGTGATCTAGCTTGCTGGATAGTATTCGTTTGTAACCGGCTTGCAGGAGCATTTCGGCAGCAGGATTGATAAATTTAATCTGGTAATTTGCATCAATAAGGATAACAGCAGTCGACAAGCCTTCGAGTATGCGTTGTTGGTAGGCATCTGAGAACAGGTTGGTTGTCATTAAAGCTTGTATCCATTGAAAGACGAAATTACATGCAAACAGGCTTGCTCTTGCCTGGGGCGAACTATAATAGCCAAAGCAAGAAGCAAACCAATGTTTTATGTGGCGTCGAATATGTTCAGAGAGTAGCTATTTAGCGAGCTCCCGACTGCTTGCGTGTCAGGGCTCTTGGTTTAGTATAGATGAAGATAGGATGTGCGCACCAATTTTGTGCATTGCTTTTTTGGGGTGTTCCCTATTGGTGCTCTCTATGTGTTAGTTAATTTTGAACGCTCTGGCGATAGGTCGATGAACTGTAAATTGACTACTGGCTGAGATAAGAGCCTTGTTTTGTGGGTCGATAACTTGGACCGTGATCGTGTGTGTTCCTCTATTTAGGCTTGTTAGCAGCAAGCTCGCCCCTTTTTGTAATGCAACTTCGGCACCATCCAGCAGAAAGCGCAGTTTGTCCTCTGCTCTTAATGAAGGCTCTAATATGGTGCTTACAGTGATGTCACCCGTGCCTGAGTGGAGTGCGCTCCGGTCTATTGGTGCGCTAATAACAAGTGACTGGTAAAGAAAGCTGTCGTCTGTAGGTGCAGAGCTAAAACTTATGGGGCTTGGTTTTAGTGCAGGTATGGTTGGAACGGGTTCGACTTCCAAGGTGACGGCGTTGCTTTGTGGTTGGTCTGAGTACGATATGCTGCCATCTGGTTTTGTGACTTTATAGACGGTTGTTGTGCTGGTGCTTTCTTCGGCATACAGCTTACTCGTGCTGACGAAAAACAATAAAGCCAATAAAGTAACCTTTATGGNGATCAACAAATTGCTAGTCTTGAATTGATCTTGTGTAAGCACAGTCTATACCCTCGTTAAATAACTGCTATAGTTAGAAAAAGCTTTGAAGAAGCAGTGTAACAGAGAGTCTTTTCGCTTCTAAAGCTCATCTATAGTTTAGCTCACAATTTGATGAGCTATTTTTGATATTTGAGGTTTTTTCTTTGTCCCATAATTCCGCCAGTAGCTCTTATGACAATGCGGCGAATGTATCGAGTGCTGAAGCAGTAGAGCCTGCTCAAGTAGCTGTATCGCGTTATCTTCAAAATGCTTATCTGCATGTCATGGCGCTAGCTGGGTTTGCTTGTTCACGTGAGGTGTTTTTGCACGGCTTACCCGTAGACGAAAGAGCTTCAAGTAGCGGTATGATGAGAGCGGTTCATAGCCAAGGCAAATTACAGTGCCGCCAAATGGATTTGGCGGACCTGGAAAAGGCCGCCTTGCCTTGCCTTGCTCAGCTTAAAGGGAGTGATGAGGCTTGGCTCGTGATTGAGCGCTACGATACTTCCCGGTGTGTTTATAGCGTTAAAATTTTTAGCTCTGAGGGAGAGGGGCAGGCTTATTGGAGCGCGCCTGAGCTTAGTGAGAAAATCTCTGCAGAGCTGGTTTCGGTATTTCCAAAGGCGCATACGAGCAGTTCCTTAGACCAGCCAAGAAGAAGTGGTTTTGCTTCGTGGATGTGGCAGGAGCTAAGAGCTTTAAGTCGTGTTTATCGGGATATTATTGCAGCGACTTTATTGATTAACGTCTTTGCTTTGGCTGCGCCATTGTTTGTCATGAATGTTTATGATCGGGTAGTTCCCAATCAGGCAATCGAGACGCTTTGGGTTTTGGCGTCAGGTCTGGTCTTAGTGATCGTTTTTGAGCTGCTGGTAAAATTGCTTCGACATGTGTTTTTGGAACAGGCCGGTAAGCGTTTAGACTTGGTTTTGTCGAGTAAGCTATTTTCCAAGGTTTTGAATATCAGGCTTGAAGAATTTCCTTCGTCAGTGGGCTCACTTGCCAGTCAGGTGAAAGAGTTTGACTCGATCAAGCAGTTCTTTACTGCGGCGACAATGACGGCGCTCGCAGATGTTCCTTTTGCCATTATCTTTCTATTGGTTATCGCTTCTGTGGGTGGGCAGCTGGCCTTGGTGCCTTTAATAGCGGCTGCTTTCCTCTTGCTCT
>NZ_LWGE01001696.1:0-1036 GCF_001635315.1 Oleiphilus sp. HI0123 | reverse complement strand
TAGGTTATCCCTTAGTCTTAAGGTTAAGGGAAAAAGAGAAAAGGTTACCATCACCAGTTGATCAGCAGTTCCCTTATGTGACTGTATTGCTGGTTGTATGCAATGAAGAGAAAAATATCGAGACAAAGTTACATAATCTACTGGATTTAGATTACCCAGAAGATAAATTGAGTGTCTTAGTGGTTGATGACGCGAGTGAGGACCAAACTTTAAGAAGAATTGCCTTAATTAACTCGCAACGAATTGGTGTTATAAGCGTTGATTCACGCTTAGGTAAGCCAAACGGGCTTAATTTGGGGATGGCCAAAATTGATTCCGAATTGGTGTTAATGGTTGATGCAAGACAAACAATTAGTGAATCTGCTGTTAGGCACTTAGTAAGCTGGTTTCAAGATGGAGAGTATGGGTTAGTGAGTGGAGAGTTAAGTTTCCATTCAGAAAATGAGAATGATTTTTCAAAGGGTGTAGATGCTTATTGGAGGTATGAGAAAATGATACGCAAGGCAGAAGCGAGCATCGGTAGTGTGCCAGGAGTGACGGGCGCAATATACATGATTAGACGCGCTGCATTTCAACCGATTCCTGTTGGTACGCTCATTGATGACGTACTGATCCCTATGCAGGCGATTAGAAAAGGGTATCGAGTTGGCTACGATGAGAGAGCTAAGGCTTGGGATGTGCCTTCTTCAGATGTGGCAAATGAGAAAAGAAGAAAAGTGCGTACGCTAGCGGGTAATTACCAGTTGATGGTATGGTTTCCGAGCTGGATTTTCCCCGGTGGCCACCCAATTTGGTGGCAGTTTTTGAGCCATAAGATTCTTCGTTTAGCTGTTCCTTTTATGCTTTTGGTTCATGTTATTTGCTCATGTTCGCTCGCTACAAACAGTGTGTTTTTTTCGATCTACTTCGGGGCGCTTATTATGGGATTGTTGTCATATCCGGTGAGTTTGTACTTTAAATCGATTTCTAAGATTAGGGTGTTGAGAATTATTAGTTCCTTCGTGGCGCTTAATTGGTTTAACTTTCTTGCTTTTGT
>NZ_LWGE01001695.1:0-1176 GCF_001635315.1 Oleiphilus sp. HI0123 | reverse complement strand
AAATGAACATACTTTAGCTCCCATACCTGTAAGCGTGAATTTGCTGTCATTAATGTTAGATATTTGTTTGGGCTATCGACCAAACAAACATGACAAAAATAGTATTGTTTTGCTGGATGAACTTGTCGTCAAAATTACAAGAATGGCCAGTCTGTCAAAAGTACTTTTCTTATATTCTGGAGATGAGCGTCTCAAACTAAAAGAAAATTCAGACAACGAAATTAGAGTGAGTGGGTTATAAGATGTCGATACTTAAAAAAGATCTCACAGTTACCAATATTAACTCTCTAAATGGCTACTTTCCCGTTAGAACAAGTAATAGTGAAGATTCTTTCGATTGGGAGATTGCTAAGGGCATAGTTGTTCGAAACATGTACCGAAAGATTGTTTCACCAGCTTTAACTAAGCCGATAGAAGGTGAAGATGGGAGTAAACAGGATCAAAGTTTTGCTCAGTTCCGAGAAATTTGTCGGGATGACTTTTTAAAGCGTATCGATGAAGAGGATCTGTGGCCATACTTAGAAAAAATGTACTTTGCCAATGATGCGTTCTTTGATGTTGCTCCTGAAAGTTTGTTGTTCAAGATTACTTCGTTGAAAGCAAGTAACCCCAAAAATAGATTAGGTGACCTATATTCAAGTCTAATGGGTGGGTTTTATTTGAAGAACCCTATTCGTATCCAACGCAACTTTCTCGAACAACAGGTTGTAGATTCTTTGCGTGATCCTAAGGTGCTTGAAGATTTTACCGATAGGCGAGTTTCAAAAGGGGTTTACGAAAAGCCCTATTTACCATTTTTGACTCATCTGTTCAGAACTGACCTTAAATTCTTGGCTGATCGACCCAAATACCTTTTGGAAAAATTAGAAGATCTTCTAAAACTGTATGGGTATTTATATACAGCTCAACTAGCTCTAAATATCAAAGGGTGGCGTTCGTTAAGTGAACCGGATTCCAAACCACTGTATTTCATTATGGAAAACGAGACTGCGAGTAAGGAGCGAACTGATCTCGTCAAAAACGGTCATCAACGGGTTTCAATATTACTTGAAAACTTATTTCCATATTTAACTATGTCAGAAGGATTACAAGACCCGAATATTGATGCCAATGAGCATAGACTGCCTTTATGGGAGTTTGCATCTAAGTTATCAGAAGAAGATAGCCCTGCTTTGG
>NZ_LWGE01001694.1:0-1316 GCF_001635315.1 Oleiphilus sp. HI0123 | reverse complement strand
TAAGTGCCCAGTTTTCTCGACCAATGATACTCTCGCTTACATAGTGAAAAGCTATGCGAGCACTTCTGTTCATTGAAACAAACGATTACGCAAGCTTACCCGATAATGTTAAGTCCTTCATATTGCTTAAACCTTAGCTGCCTATACTGATAGTTCTTTCGGGAATATAGAGACTCTGACTATGAGAACATTACGTTTGACCACGCTTGATAATCAGCGTCAGCGTTTAGAGCGGGAAATAATAGAAACGAAGAAAAAGATTGTAGCAGCTAATGAGGGCGCGTTTCCTGACCTGGGTTTAGTTAAGCAATTGAGAGATTCTATTGAGCGAAATATGCAACTTATTTCAATGATTGATCAGCATCGACCCGCAAGAATCTCTAAGCTGAAAGCGAAGGTGATTTAGGGTAAGTGTAAAACTTACCCTGATTCACAAAAACAATTACTGTCGCTCAGGAATAGCCGTTCCCTGAAAGATAAACAGCGGTGTGGGCGATGTGTAAATGACGTTGTCATCCTCGTCTAAGAGTGGCTCTCCATCTTCATCTGTCTGGGCAATATACTCATAGCCAGGGTCTTCATAACTGTTAGCGGGGACAGCGACGTTATTTTCCTGATCTTCTTCACTTTGCAGCTCAAAAAGGTCTTTCGAAACATTGTAACTTTCACAGCTCGTTGGATTGTAGATGAGTTGCTCGCGTGTCGGGTTGGGGTTGTCGTCGCCCTGAGGTATTTCTGTTTCTCTATCATCTTCTAAAGCTTTGTAGATGGCAGTACTGAACTTCGATACATAGACGCGAATTTCTGCATTAGGGTAGTCTACCTCTACTTTTAAGCGCTGCAAGTCTGTCAGCGCATCATTACTGCCATCGCCAATTGTGAATGAGTTGGAGATGACAGTATTTCGCTCGTCGGCTTCATCGTGCTCTGTTAGTGAGTCACCATCATCGTCAATAAGGTCGAAGCAAGCAGGGTGCTCGATTTCTTTGGTAATCGAGCCGTCAGGGCATGTGACGACATTTTCTTCATCATCATCGAGGCATGTTTGATTTAATAGGGCGTACCCCAGAGTGCCATATTTTGACTCCAGGTAGTCTTCGTCGACAGTAAGAATTTGGGGTGGTTCTTGATGGATTACCTTGATCTGCCTTACTTTCGCTTCACTGAATCCGGACTCTTTGAAATTTTCAGGCGCGATCCGGTCTAGAGCGGCAAATTGAATTTCATCATCTGTTTCCACAGTCGGATCTTGGTCGAAAGCTATTAGAACGGTTTGATCAACCTTATTATCTATTTCGACAAAGGCTGAAGGGATG
>NZ_LWGE01001693.1:0-674 GCF_001635315.1 Oleiphilus sp. HI0123 | reverse complement strand
AAATATCCACCATACGCCAACAATACACAGAAGCAGAAAGCCACTAATAGCCGCCAGACTTGCTACCATGCTGACGTCTGAAATCTCGTAAAAACTCCAGCGAAAGCCGCTTACCAAATACAAAACAGGGTTGAATAAAGTGATGGTCTGCCAGATCTGCGGCAGCATGTTGACAGAGTAAAAAGTACCGCCCAAAAACACTAAAGGCGTAATCACCAGTAAAGGAATCACCTGAAGCTTCTCAAAGTTATCGGCCCAGATGCCGATAATAAAACCGAACAAGCTGAAGGTAATGGCCGTCATCACAAGGAAGACCATCATCCAAACCGGATGCGCTATTTGTAGCGGTACAAACAGGCTCGCCGTTGCGAGAATAATCAAGGCAAGTATGATCGACTTCGTTGCTGCGGCCCCCACGTAGCCAAGCAAGGCTTCGAAGTATGAAACAGGTGCAGAAAGTAGCTCATAAATGGTGCCGCTAAACTTAGGAAAATAAATTCCAAATGAAGCGTTAGAAATACTCTGCGTTAACAAAGAAAGCATAATCAAGCCTGGTACGATAAAGGCCCCATAGCTAACTCCGTCCACTTCATTAATCCTCGAGCCAATCGCAGAACCAAAGACGACAAAATACAAAGAGGTAGAGATAACTGGCGAGACAATGCTCTGGAAAA
>NZ_LWGE01001692.1:0-732 GCF_001635315.1 Oleiphilus sp. HI0123 | reverse complement strand
AAAGTATATTGAAATATTTTGATATAGAAAATAATATCTAAAAACCTGACAATTTCTGCTCTCACACAAGCGTGAGTATAAAACGATTACCTGAGTATTTTACTAAGTCTTTATCCCAGAGTCCAAAACCCGTATTATATGCGCAAATAATTTCATCGAGGCTTACTTCATTATGGTCACTGTTTCCGAATCAGCTCAACATTATCTCGCTCAACTTGTCTCTAATCAGGAGTCAAATGGTATGGGCGTTAGAATGTTTGTTACTCAGCCAGGCACTAAATTTGCCGAGACCTGTTTGGCCTATTGTCAGCCTGAAGATATCGTTGAAGACGATGAAGTGATGGAGCTAGAAGGCTTTAAACTTTACCTCGAGAAGAAAAGCGTTCCATTTCTAGATGAAGCATTTGTAGATTACGCAGAAGAAAAAATGGGTGGCCAGCTGACAATTAAAGCGCCAAATGCCAAGATGCCAAAGATAGATGAAAATTCCAGCTTGTCAGAGCGTATCACCTATATTCTTGTTACGGATATTAACCCTGGTTTGGCATCGCATGGTGGTGATGTATCACTTGTTGAAATAACTGAAGATCAAATTGCGGTACTTCGCTTCGGTGGCGGTTGTCAGGGGTGTAGTGCAGTTTCAATTACCTTGAAGGACGGTGTCGAAAAGCGTTTGTTGGAGGTTGTTCCTGAGCTAAGTGGCGTGCGTGATGTAACAGATCACTCCGTTAC
>NZ_LWGE01001691.1:0-2182 GCF_001635315.1 Oleiphilus sp. HI0123 | reverse complement strand
ATGGTTTTCTTAACTAAACCCGGCATGGTTATCCCCTTGGATATCTTAATATATTTATTTTTATAGCCCAAAGAACACAATGTTTTACAGCTACCTTAGACTAAATAAGGGTGCAATTGAGCACTCACATTCTAAACTAGCCATTTCAACATTCCCCCCTCCCCAAGCAGGGGGAATAAACAAAGCACTTGAGAATTGAATATTTTATTCTGCAATTACAAATACTTAGAAATATAACGCTATATTCTACCAATCGACTCGATTCGTTAATACGTGAACCAATTCAAATTTTAATAGCGGGCCAGCCTCATTATGAATAGCCACTTTTTACCAACTTTTATGACAAATAGTGTCGAAGAGTTTTACACGTTCTGAAACCTACCTTTATAGCCTTGCGGACAAGTTACTGTAATAACTAAAGTTACAGAATCTGGTCTATTTCCTGCGTATTTTTTGATCAATAACTCACAATAAAACCAACACAATAGGAAGGAAACAGACAATGAAAAACATTATTTGGCATTTGTGTACAGCTGTCGTTCTATCCTTGTCTTCTTCAATTGCTTCGGCTGCAGTATTGGATATTGACTTTAATGGCTCTCAGTTCTTGCTAGGTACTTTCGACAGTGCAGAAACAGGCACTGATTTCTACAACTATGGTAGCCCTTGGGCAGCATCAGCGAACCCGGTTTACCCTGGAACCACAACCCCCATCCCCTTAGAAGCTGACGCCTTGCAGATATTTTCTCATGTGAATACGCTTACCAATGAATTGAGCTTTGGGGTAATTCTTGAAAGACCAAATGGAAGTGGAGGCGGCTCTTTTAATGCCAGCATTGACTTTTCTACACCCGCAGCACTGGCATTCTTAGATGACCCAAATGAAGGAGGTAATAGTGCACTGGGTACAACTAGCTCTATCAATATTGATTTGGATTGGGTGAATTGCTGTACCGATGGCTTTGTCATCATCGGCTTCGACCCTGAAGACTTATTTATCGACCTGTACAATGTGACCGGTAGCGACTTGGACAGAGCAATATTTCTAAGTCCTGATGGCCAGAATACGCAGTTTGCTTTTCCCGATGACGTATTCTCAATCAGCATAGGTTCCTGTGACCCACAAACCGACCCCAATCAATGCGTGATTAGCGTATCTGAGCCCTCAACGTTTGCCCTACTAGCGTTTGGTTTATTTGGCATAGGTTTAATGAGGCGGCGCAGTATTGCTTAACGACTTCTTTTTCCATACAACCTATAAGGTATTCGCCTTATAGGTTCTCTTACTCTCTCTTTATGATTTAATTAACTGCTCTTCTTTCGCGGCCAAAATCATAAAAATAGATCTACCATCATTTCTTTTATAGAATCCCCTGAACAATCACTGAGCCGGACCAAAATTTCTGCAATGACTACTGTACAGAACCTCCTAAAGCAAGAACTAGGTGAAAACCTTAGACAATCGCCTGAACAGGTTTGCCGAGTATTCCATGGCAGAGGTCGGTTTTTTCCCTCATTTGAGAACCTCAATATTGAGTGGTATCCACCCGTTTTATTTGTCCAATGCTATGAAGGTGAGCTAAGCAACAATGAGCTTTCCGTCATTAAGGAGATCTTTGAAGAGCATGAGTTTATTCAAAGCGTATTGCTCCAATCCCGGCCTTGGCCCGATGTGGAAAATGAGGTTTTGTTTACACGAACTAGCAATAAGCCTGAACTGCCTTTGGAGTTTAATGCAGCACTTGATAAGGATCTTTTGTGTAAGGTTAGTTTAGGCGAAAACCGCAACACAGGCGTGTTTCCAGACATGCGAAGTGGCTGGCATTGGCTTGCTGAACACGCCGAAAACAAACGTGTTCTAAACCTTTTTTCTTATACCTCGGTATTTTCTTTGTTTGCTTTGAAAGGTGGCGCAAAGAAAGTAGTTAATATTGATATGTGCGGTAGCGCCACCAAAACCGCACAATTAAATCATCAGATAAATAATCTACTGGATGAAAGAGTATCGATTTGGAAAAAGAACATTCTTAAGTCAAACAGCCAAATTGCCAAGCAGTCAAAGTTCGACATAATCATTCTCGACCCGCCGCCTTTTCATAAAGGCTCCTTTCGAGGCTGGCCTGACTATCAGAAACTACTACGTCGCTGCACCAAATACTTAAAGGATGGCGGAGTTATCTTA
>NZ_LWGE01001690.1:0-1310 GCF_001635315.1 Oleiphilus sp. HI0123 | reverse complement strand
GGTGAAATGTCACAAGGCTCAATGCGCTTTGACGTCAATATCTCGGTACGCCCCAAAGGTCAGGAAGAGCTTGGTACACGAACCGAAACCAAGAACCTTAACTCCTTCCGCTTCATGGAAAAGGCGATCGCCCTTGAGGTTGAGCGTCAGATAGATATTCTTGAAGATGGCGGCAGCATCACGCAAGAGACCCGCTTATACGATGGAGAGAAAGATATCTCCCGCTCCATGCGTAGCAAAGAAGAAGCAAACGATTACCGCTACTTCCCATGCCCTGACCTGCTTCCTGTCGAATTGTCTGACGAGTTTATTGATCAGATTAAAACTGAGATGCCAGAGCTTCCTGATGCACGAAAGGCAAGGTTCTGCGCCGAATACGGCTTATCAAGTTACGATGCAGGCTTGATCTCAGCACAGGTAGACCTTTCTCATTATTTCGAGACAGCCAGTAGCATTTCAGGTGACGCTAAGCTTTCTGCCAACTGGACAATGGGAGAGCTAAGCGCGCGACTCAACAGCGACAGCATCTCCTTAAAAGATTCTCCTATCAGTGCAGAGCAACTTGGGCAACTGGTGCTTAGAGTTAAAGACAACACTTTGTCGTCTTCAGGTGCAAAGAAAGTATTCAATACACTTTGGGAAAAATCTGGTGATGATGTTGACGCAATTATTGAATCACAAGGTCTAAAGCAGGTATCTGATACCGGTGCGCTAGAAGCATTGGTTGACGAAGTACTCGCTGGCATGGCTGATCAGATTGCACAGTATAAAGAGGCCGATGACAAAAAGCGTAAAAAGCTTATGGGCGGATTTATGGGGCCTTTAATGAAAGCCTCTAAAGGACAAGGAAACCCTAAACTGTTCAATCAGATTCTTGCCAAGAAACTTAATAGCTAGCTTTAATTTTTGACCTGAATAACAGTAGAAGTGAGAGTGCACCGCTCTCACTTTTTTATACTTTCGATACGAATCGCCAAGGTTAATTGTCAACAGTTTTTATTTTAAGACTGATACCGACTGATTAGTAATCAGGCTCATGAAACTTTCATAAAAATGCAGTATGATGCGCGAAATTTATGAAACCTTTCATTTTTATCGAAGAATAGGATATTCAATGACTATCAAAAATGCTTTCTACGCACAGTCAGGTGGCGTAACTGCCGTAATCAACGCTTCAGCTTGTGGCGTAATCGAAACAGCTCGCCAATTCCCAGACAAAATTGGTAAGGTTTACGCTGGACGTAACGGCATCATTGGAGCACTCCGTGAAGAGTTGATCGACACCAGTCTGGAAAGCATCGAAGATATCG
>NZ_LWGE01001689.1:0-11724 GCF_001635315.1 Oleiphilus sp. HI0123 | reverse complement strand
CTGCTTATCACTTTCACAAGCAGCACATCAACTTTTGCTGGAGAGATGATACCTGCAAATCTTAGTTTTTCAGTTATCGTCACCGCTGAATCAGGCGGCGCGCAAGAAGCGATGGTGGTATCCAGTGGTAGCTGGTTTACTCAGCGAACGTTAGTGCATAACGCAATTCTTATCAAACATCCAAAGGGTGATTTGCTCTGGGATAGCGGCATCGGCACTGAAGTCGAAGAACAAATGCAAGTATTCGCTTTTTGGGAGAAACAGTTGTTCGCGATCGAAAACGTTAAACCCGCCATTAGCCAGTTAAACGCGAATAACTACCCCATCAGCACAATTAAAGCCATCATCCCTAGCCATATGCACTGGGATCATGTCAGTGCAATTGAAGACTTCCCAGCAACACCGGTATGGATTCAACAGCAAGAGCATGACGCCGCGCACCAAGGCAAGCCACCCGGCTTTGTCTTATCGCAATTTGATAGTCCTGACATCAAATGGCAATTCATAAAGCTCTTAGATCAACCCTACCAAGGCTTCGATAAAAGTTTGGATATCTACGGTGACGGCAGCTTAGTGTTAGTCGACCTGGCCGGGCACTCGCAAGGGCACTTGGGTCTTTTTGTTAATACGCCAGACAAAGGGCGCTATTTCTTCATTGGCGATGCAACATGGGCGATCAAAGGAATTCAAGACAACCGCGGCCGTCCGAAGATTGTTCAGTGGGCAACTGGTGTCGATAATAACGTAGACCAAGCGGAAAAAGTCATCGATCAAATTCACTCTTTAAGCAAACGTGACCCTGACTTAGTGATCGTCCCGGCTCATGACGAACTGGTCACGGCAAAACTGCCCAACTATCCCAGCTTTTTATAAGATGGATTTACACCAAGGCTAACAAAGTGAACTACCAGCAACTTGATGCCATCGCCGATGCCTATATCCCTTTGTTAGGACTGCTTGTACTTGGCTTTATCGCCAGACAAATCCTTAATAAACAATACCGAACAGCAGCCAGGTTCAGTCTACAAACCTTGGTATCAGTAGCGCTGGTTTACGCCTTAATGGCTCTGGATAACTATTTTCTTATTTGGCCTACAGTCTCACTAGACTACAGCACTCATACAGCATTATCCCTGGCCTTAGTGATGTTATTAACTCAAGGTTCAACGTTTCAAGTTCACTGGCAAGTTGCCTTGGGAGTATCATTCTTAGCGTATGCGATTTTAATGCTTTACCAGCAATATCATACTATTGCAGACATAGTCAGCACCGCTTTCATCCTGGTTCCGAGTCTGTTTATTATTAACAGGAAACTGGTCTCTAAAGACCCAAATTGGGAACACTGTTCAGCTAAGCCTTATAAGAGTTCATAAAGTCGATGCCTGGCTTTAAGGCGCATCGCCAAACTAAAGCTGCTTCCTCACAAAAGTTAGGGTAGGTATCTTCAATAGCCTGAATGAAAGAGTCTACGAAAAGTTTATACATATATTCGTCAGCTCGAACTTTATCGGCGTGATGTCGAGCGATAGTTTTTAGGTATTCGCTTTCTTTATTAGTACAGTAGAATTTGACTAAGTGCTTTATAGATTCTCGAAGCATTTGCTTCTGCTTATCCATATCGATATAAGCAAAAGCATTTTTTATTAAATTAGAGCTATTAAAAAAGTGTGTATAGAAAGAATCAAAAAAGTTGCTATCGTTACTCAGAATAAAATCGTAACTATCGTCAAAATGACTCCCGAGAGATTCAATCATCCCCATTACTTAAGCGCTCCAATGCAATTTTTATTCAGAAAGAAAATATTTTAGACTAAACATGCACATTGTTCTAAGTAATTATCGTTTTCACTCAGATGATATTCCAAGGCTGCAGATACGAGTAGTCTTATAGCCAGCCGGGATAAATTACTCGCTAAACTCTTCTAAGATAATCTTTAGGCGTACATCCAGTCCAACGTTTAAACGCTCTCAAAAAGCTAGCGGACTCAGCGTAACCTAACTGATCAGCCAATGCGGCCACTGACACTTTCCCTGCAGCCATCATCCCTAGACAGCGCTGTTTCTTATGCTCATCCAGGATACCTTGGTAACTCGTGTTGGCAGCGCTTAGTTTTCTGCGGAAGGTACGCTCACTCACAGAAAACATCTTTGCCACTTCAGGAACGCTTGGAAAGCGCCCTTCGTAGCCTTCAATGACTTGCTTGGTTTGTGAAACAATATCTTCATCTTGCGAATAGAACTTACGTAATAGCTCATAAGCTTGAACTCGATATAGCTGATGAGCGAGAGGGTTCCCGTGCTTCATCGCCACACTCAAAATGACGCGTGGAAGCCGAAACCAGTTATAGGGCTGATCGAAATGTAAATCAAAGTCGATATATTTCTGATACTCCGCCAAACACTTACCTTCAGGCTTAGGCCGAGCAGTACCTGCAGCAATTAGTATTTCGTTTGGTTTTTCAAGAAACTCCCTTACAAAGATATAGGTTCCCATAAGGTCTCTGTCGGCAATAAATGTCCTGAGTTTAGGTGAGGCCTCTGGTAAGGTATAACGTAGCTCTATCCAATCTTTATCAAAATGCAAAGTCATATGTGAAAAGAGCAGTGATAATGACTGAAATTGAGCGCCAACCTTCAAAGCCTGGTCAAAATTTGGTGCACTCATAAGCAACATTGCATAGGTACCGTATGAGGTAAATGTCACCTGACTGCCTACCTTGACACCAAGAATAGGGTCATTCAGTAAGTCTATTGCTTCTGACACGATATCCAGCTCCAAAGATTGCTCAATCACGGCGGCACCATTCATATTCTGCAAGGACATCCCCCTGCGCCGCAAAAGTTCTTCCGGGTCTGCCCCCAAGTCTTCAACCGCTTTAAACAGTGGAATCAAACCTAATATCGACTGCTTCTTTTTAGCACTGCCTACATACATAAACCCTACAGACCTTTCTTTGAATTAGGTGACCAAAGTAACAATTAACTAGCCTCAACTGTCATTATGGCCGTATTTATCAATTTTTGACAGGAAGCATCCTATATTATGTGACCAACAGTCACTAATCTGCATATACCCACTTTAGCTGATACGAATATTTCAGCAGAAAACTAATAAAAAAGAAGCACGATAACTTTCGCGGTAATTGCAGGAGATCATCATGAACAAAGACTATGAGCAACTCGACGTACTGATCGTTGGAGCTGGCATTTCTGGCATTGGCATGTGCTACAACCTAAAGAAAAAGCGCGCACATACCTCTTTTGCAGTGATTGAAGGTCGAAAAAACATTGGCGGCACTTGGGACTTATTCAAATACCCGGGTATTCGTTCAGACTCTGACATGTATACCTTTTCCTATTCTTTCAAACCCTGGACAGACCGTGAATATATTGGCACAGCTGACCGCATCAAGCATTATCTAGATGAACTGGTTTCTGATGAGAACCTGGACCAGTACATTCGTTTTCAACAGAAAGTCATATCAGCTGACTGGAACTCGGAACAAAACCGCTGGCTTGTCAGTATCGAGCGAGCAGATGGGTCGCAGTACCATATTGCTGCGAAATTCCTTACCTGTTGTTCAGGCTATTACAATTATGAAAAAGGTTACCTGCCAAATTTCGAAGGCTATGATGACTTCAAAGGAACCATTGCCCACCCTCAGCAATGGCCTGTTGATATGGACTACTCAGGTAAGCGCGTTATTGTCATAGGCAGTGGTGCGACGGCCGTCACCGTTGTACCCGCAATGGCAAAGAAAGCAGCTCATGTCACCATGGTTCAGCGCTCGCCAAGCTACGTCTACTCTCGCCCCGCTTCAGACATGTTATTTAGAATAATCTCTAAAATACTCCCGGCGGGCCTAACGAATAGAATCATGCGCGCCAAATACACTACCATGCAGCAAATGGTATTTATGTTATCCAAACGCTTTCCAAACTTTATTCGTAAGCTTGTCAGAGATATGAATAGGAAAGCACTGGCGGGAGCAGCTGACGTCGATACTCATTTCAAGCCCACCTACAATCCATGGGATCAGCGTATGGCCCTGGTACCTGATGCAGATTTATTCAATTCAGTTCGTTCCGGCAAAGCGAGTATCGTCACTGAGCATATAGCGCGCTTCACTGAGAAAGGAATATTGTTGAAGTCGGGCGACGAAATTGAAGCCGATATTATTGTTCCCGCCACAGGGCTCGATCTTCAGCTATGGGGAAAAATGAAACTGAGTGTCGATGGTCACGACGTCGATGCGCCTAAGCTAACCAACTATAAAGGCATGATGTTCAGCCAAATGCCAAACTTTGCTTGGGTCTTTGGATACACTAACTCTTCCTGGACGCTCAAAGCAGAGCTGACCTTTGATTATGTCTGCCGCCTATTGGAACACATGGAGCAAAATGGTTACCAAAGTGTCTACCCTTACCGTGAACCAAACGCCAAACAAAGCACCATTGTTGCACTGAAATCTGGCTACGTATTAAGAGCTCTCGACCGCTTGCCTGGCCAGGGAGAGTCCTTTCCATGGTGCAATAAGGACTTTTACTTCAAAGACATCTTTGCCATCAAACACAGCAAACTCGACGACGGTGTACTTCGTTTTGATGACAACACGCCTCTTGAAGCTTTTCATAAGGTAGAAAAAACTGAAACAAGTACGCCTTCCGTCGCCAAAGAAAAGACACAAACGACCGAAAAAGTTGAGGAGGTAGAAGTATGAAATCTCTACCTCCTGTTGTCTTGATCCACGGAATGTGGAGCACACCAGACATATTAGATGAACTGAAAGACGCCTTTGAACAACAAGGCTACCCTGTACTCGTTCCGAGACTTCCACTTCATTACCCTAAGAATAAGCTATGCGAGGACAAAAGGCGCTCTTTAGCTCGACTGGGTATCGAAGATTATGTCGCCTCTTTAAAGCAAGACATAAATAAATTCACGAGAGCCCATTCAAATCAATCACCGATATTAGTCGGCCACTCAATGGGCGGTTTACTCGCGCAGTTGCTTGCACAAGCGCTACCCTGCTCTCAGTTGATTTTAATTTCCTCAGCTGCGCCTGCGGGCATTAATGCTTCAAGTTGGTCGGTACTCAAAACCTTTGGACATAACTTGTTGAAATTTCCCTTATGGCGCTCGTATACCAATTTATTATTAAGAAATATTCAGTACGGTATCGCGAACACACAGAGCGCTGATATCCACAGGCAACTCACTCAAGCATCTACCTTTGAGTCAGGTCGAGTCACAACACAACTATCTATGTGGTTCTTATTTCGCAAGCCCCCCTCCAAGGTGGATTATCAATCTGTAAGCTGCCCGGTATTAGTGATTGGCGGCACCGAAGATAAAATCACACCGATAAAAATCCAACATAAGATCACCCGAAAATATGGCTCTTCAGCCAGCATAAAAGTTATCGAAGGAGCCTGTCACTATACCGTGGGAGGAAGCTTCTTCCCTCAAATAAGGGAGTCGATCTTTACCTGGCTGGATACAAAACTACCTAAACATAGTCAGGATGCACAAGCGGCGTAAACACCTAAATTAAAATAACAACTTAAGGGTCTTAACATGAAAAGCACTTGGACGAACAAAACAATTCTCATCACCGGCGCGGGCTCTGGTATTGGTCAGGCAATTGCTAAACTATTCGCGCAGCTGGGTGCAAATTTAGTGGTCACTGATATCAACCAAGCAGGTCTTAAAGAGACGAGTAAAGCCATCGGCTCATCAGCCATTATTTCCAAGCAGTCCGATGTCTGCTCAAAGGAGGACTGGCAAGCTCTCGCTAAAGATATTGAGCTTTCATCCGGGCATTTAGATGTACTCATTAATAATGCAGGCATGACGTCTTTTGGTTATTTTGAAGAAACTTCTGAGGCCCTATTTAACAAAGTAATGGATGTAAACCTAAATGGTGTCGTTATGGGTTGTCGAGAAATGATGCCATTACTTGAAAAGTCATCACGCGGCATGATCGTTAATGTCGCTTCAATATTCGGCTTGATCACCATGCCAATGGTAGCGCCCTACCATGCCTCTAAATTTGCCGTTCGCGGATTTACCGAAGCCTTACAACAAGACATGATTTATTCAGGTAAGAATATTGATGTTATTTGTGTGATGCCCGGCGGTATTCGATCCAACATTGCAAATTCTGCTGAAACTGAAGCAGCTAATTCCAATGAGCTTGCCAAACACTTTGAAACGGTGGCACGAACAAGCCCTGCAAAAGCGGCAGAAGTCATCGAAAAAGGCATGCGTAAGAAGACCTTCCGAGTATTAATTGGTGCCGATGCCAAGTTTGTCGATATTCTTTATAAGGTACTACCGACCAGCTACTATAAAGTATCTAACCAGCTTTTAGGCGTTAAACGGTTTTTACGTTCGTAGAACTAACAGAAATGGAAAAAAAGCGGGGATGGAGAGCTACCCCGCATAAAGGGGACTGGTAAACCAGCAAGGTAAAACAGGGACGTACTTTAACGAATTATGAACTTTAGGAAGCCTCGGACTTCATATGCTTACGTGCTGCAAATAAACCAACAAAGCCAGCCGAAAATAGCATCATGCTGCCGAACTCACTACTTGCATCCTGAGCGACACTAGCCGAAGCCTGTGCACTACAAGCAAAGACAAACAGTACAAGTATTGAGATAGAGTTTTTTATAGCTGACAATAGAATTCCTTCACATCAAAAAGATTGATAAACAAGCTTACTGCTTTGATTTAAGTGAAGACTAGCACGGAAGTTCTAACTCAACTGTCAACGAATGTTAAACGACAAGTTATTGAAATATAGTGTGATTTATTTGGCATTATTGCCAGCATAACTGTTCAATAAGCGAACAAAAGGTGCGAAAAATAGGGAGAAAGTCCCCCTTTAGCTCTGAACAGGTAAAACAAGGTCTCCGGCACGCAATCCCGAGACGACTTCGATCATCCCGTTTTCTTTCTGATCGCCAACTCTTATAAAGCGTCGAACAACTTGCTCGTTTTCCAAAACCCAAACAACGTTCAACTGACCAACATAAGCTATACGATCACTAGGCAATAGAATCTGTTGTTTCGTACCCACCGGCACACTTAATTGCGCATACATGCCAGGTAGCAAGCCTTCAGCCTCCAGACGGCTCTTAATCAAGAAGCTTCGAGATGCAGCATTACCTGCTGGCACCATTTCTTCTATTACTGAAGGCAGATTCTTATTCATCGAGGGAATCCTTACCTGCAAGGTGTCACCCAAACTGAGGCCGATCGCCAATTGTTCGCGCACATGCGCCTCGACTCGTAAAGTAGCTGGATTATATAAGGTAAGAAGCTGCATCCCTGGTTGGGCAGTATTACCGGGCTCTGCAAAGCGATCGATTATTAGACCATCAATAGGGGAATGCACCTGAGCATAACCCAGGGCCGTTTGCGCTTCTAACAAAGCCTGTTCTGCACTTTGCTTACCGGCTAACAAGCTATCGTAGTTTGCCTGAGTCTGCTCCAAAGCAGCGTTAGCAATCAAGCCTTTCTGACTCAAGTCCTCAGAACGCTTAAGATTATTCTTTGCTTCCAACAATCGTGCAGACACTGAAGACAAAGCCGCTTTTGCCTGAGACTCCCGTGATAGCAAATCTGCCTTTTCCAATTCAATCAGTAGCTGCCCTTGTTTAACCTGCTGCCCTGCTCGTACATGTACTTTCTCTATCTTGGCTAGAATACGTGATGAGATAAGTGAATTCTGTTTCGCTTCAATACCTGCTGGCACTGGCTCGAACACTTCCTTCTTCACCCGTTCGACCTCAATCGCTTGCCTTAGTAGCTCATCGAGTTTTACCAAACTTTGCTGCTCACTTTGCCCGGGCTTTACCTTGTTATTAAAGGCACCCGCCATCCAGGCAACCATAACGATAAGTAAAGCAATTGCCAGTACAGGTAAGCCCAGTTTTTTTAATACGGAGTCATTTGTTTGCATCTTCGTATCCTAATTTTGCGTGATCAGTTAATGAGTTATTTTCTGGCTTATCGAACACCAACAAGTAAACAATTGGTACCACCAGCAAGGTAAAGATGGTTGAGGCAATGATGCCGAAAATAATAGCCAGAGCCAGGCCACTAAAGACCGGGTCAAGGATAATCACCAGATTACCCAGCATGGTAGTGCCAGCAGTCAGTAGAACAGGCCTCATACGAACGGAGCCCGCCAGTATAAGCGCCTCTTTAAGCTCCACACCCCGGTCTCTGGCTTGAGTGATGAACTCTACGAGTATCAAAGAGTTGCGAACAACGATTCCAGCCAAAGCAATCATGCCGATCATCGCTGTGGCGGTAAATAATACGGGTTCAGGCGCTCCTGCAATCACTCGTTCGCCAAAAAGGTTCAGCGCTGCAAAACCAGGCATAATACCGATAATCGTCAAAGGAATAGCCGACATAATAATCAAGGAAAGACGGACAGATTGTGTCTGTATCTTCAGTACAAAGAAGATACCTGCCAAAGCAAACATAAATGCTAAACCCATATCTCTAAAGACATCTATGGTGATCTTCCACTCGCCTTCACCACCCCATTCGAGCTGGATATTTTCAGGTAGCGACCAAGTCTGTCCGGCTGACTCACCAGTGAATAGCGAAAGAAAGTTGCGAGACTGCCAATCACTAACATTCAGGTTTTCTTGTTTCGCTTCTGCCCCAAGCTGTAAATCGCCACTCACATCAGCAATCACTTCAGCAGGCGTTCTACCAGACAGCTCTGCCATCACATAAACGACCGGCTTTAGGTCTTTATGATGAATTGCACGATCCGAGACATGCTCTTCGAACGCACCTAATTCTCCCAAAGCAACGAGGGGCACCGGTGCACTGTCCAAGCCATAGCGGCTGCTCTGTTTGATCACCCCTGCTTGACCTCTTACCTGCAAACGCGCTAAATCTTCAATCGAGTTTTTATCTGCTTCCGCAAGCTCTAAATAAAGCGGAACGGGTGACGTTTCTCTTTCTTGCTGATAGAAACCCGCTGCCATGCCTTGATTAGCAATAACTAAAGCTTGATTGGCTTGAGCAGAAGAAATTCCAGATAAAGCTGCTGCTGTCTTATCCAGGGTATAGCGAAGCTTTTTCTGTTCAGCCTCGACAGTGGTATCAACCTCCACGACAAAAGGCTCTTTTTCCAGGCGCTCTTTTACACTCAATGCAGCAGCCTGTATATCCTCGTAGGGAGTCAGTTTGTCACCGTACAATTCAGCGACCAAGGTACTCAATACCGGGGGCCCTGGTGGCACTTCCACCACTCTAACCAATACACCTTCTTTATTAAAAGACTTAAGCAAGTCTCTTAAACGCAGCACCACGCCATGAGACTGATGCTCTCTTTCTGCTTTATCGAGTAAGGTCAGCCGCAAGTCTGCCTGATAAGGCATCGTGCGTTGATAGTAACGGCGAACCATACCATTAAAATCGATAGGCGAAGCCACCCCCACAAAGGCGGCTGAAGCGAGTACTTCGTTTACTTGCGTCACTTGTAAGGAGATCTGCTTAGCCAAACTCGCTGTCTGTTCCAAGGTCGCTGACTCTGGCATATCGATAATAATCTGCACTTCATTTTTATTATCAAAAGGCAGAAGTTTTAAGGGAACCCAGCGCATCATAGGTAACATGGCTGCAGCTAGGAATAAGATCAGCACAGCCCATAAGACCCATTTTGCTTTTCTCCGATCATTCAAAAAGGGAGAGAGAACACGTCGGAAAAAAGGGCTCCCGCTATCAGCACGACTGTCCTCACCCTGTTCAGCAACAATGGCCGAAGGTTTCAGAAGTTTACTCGCCAACCAAGGCGTCACTAAAAATGCCACCAGCGTACTGACGCCGACGCTCACTGGCACATTGAAAGCCATCGGCGCCATATAGGGCCCCATCATTCCGGTAATGAAGGCAAGCGGAATAAATGCCAGGACGATAGTGATGGTCGACATTATCAAAGGCACTTTGATTTCTGATATCGCTGCAACAATTTGAGAGGCCGTACCAGGGTCCTGGCTTCCATCTTTGCCACGCAGCTTCTTTTTCAAATATCGTTCAATGTTATCGACACCAGTAATCGGGTCATCGACAAGTAAACCTAGTGATAGAATCAAAGCAAATAAGGTCACACGGTTAATGGTATAACCAAAAGCCATATCCAAGGCCAAGGTCACCCCGTAACTAATGGGTACCGCAATACCAACAACTAAAGCAGGGCGCCAGCCAAGGAAAACCGCGATAAACACCACCACGGTAAAGACCGCAAAGGCCAAGCTACTCGTTAGGTTATCAACCTTCTCATTCGCCGTTGCACCGTAATCACGTAGCACTTCTATGCCGATACTTGTCGGCAATAAATCTGACTTTAGCGCTGCAATAAGCTTATGAACTTCCTGAGCCACACTGACTGCATTGCTTCCCGGCTGTTTGGCGACACTGATAACCGACATCGGTAAATCACTACGTGCGGCGATCGGGACCCCTTCAAATTCTGGATGTGTTTCAGCAAAATCCAACCAGGTATAAGTACTCGCATTGGCAGGGCCGTCAACAATTTCAGCTACATCCTGAAGCGTTACCGGAATCCCATCGACAACATTGACCACCGTCTGTTTTAGACTACTAAGGTCGCGGATAAAGTCGCCGCTTTCGAGTTGAATAGACTCATTGTCAACGAACCAGTTGCCGCTACTTTGAAGCAGATTGGACACCTGTAAAGCTTGCAAGACGTCTGCCGAAGTACTTTGACGCGCTGCCAAACTTTCGGGCTGTAAAAAAATCCTTATCGTTCGTTCTCGGCCCCCCGTTACCTTGACTTCACTGGTATCAGGAATTGCCTGTATATAAGTCGACAGCTCTTCCGCTACCCGCCTTAAGTCATAATCGCTAGCATCGCCTTTGGAATACAAAGCCAACATCATGATCGGCACATCATCCACTTCAACCGGGTTTACGCGCCAGTTTTGTACTGCCTGAGGGACTTTATGTTGATTGGAATGAAGTTTGTTATAGGTATTCAGAATTGCATCTTCACGATCTTCGCCAACATAAAATCGTAAAGTAACAGCCGCCTGACCGCTCATTGAGGTGGAATAAACATTCTCTACACCCGGGATTTGAGCCAGAAGTTTTTCCAGCGGTGTTGTCACCTGCCGTTCTACCTGCTTAGAAGACATACCTGGCGAACTGACTAACACATCGACCATCGGTACAACAATTTGAGGCTCTTCTTCACGTGGAGTGTAGTTCAGCGCGACCATGCCCAATAAAAGCGAGACAATAAGAATCGCTGAAGGTAAGCCACCCGCTAAACTGTAGGCGAGCAAACGTTCGATAAAAGATTTATCTGCTGAAGTCATGCAATTACCCTAAGGTTTAATTAATTCGGCTGGCAAAATACGTTATACAAGTTCTGAATTATCGACTCTACACGAGGGTCGTTTAGCCGGTAATAGATGGTCTGCGACTCCCTGCGCGTTGCCACAAACTCTACTGCTCTAAGCTTTGCCAAGTGTTGCGACAAGGCCGATTGAGAAAGAGGCACCCGCTTATTTAATTCGCCAACTGATAGCTCCCCTTCACTCAAAACACACAAAATCATTAAGCGCTTGCTGTTTGCCAGGTTTTTTAAGAAAGCCTCTGCTTCTGCCGAGCGCGAAGACATTTCATCCAGACTAATATCCATCACCTACACCTTAAATTACGTCTTA
>NZ_LWGE01001688.1:0-8357 GCF_001635315.1 Oleiphilus sp. HI0123 | reverse complement strand
TTAGCCGTAACAGTTTGAACGACCGTATTTGATTTGGAGCCTGCAAGCATCAGTTTATTTTGCAATTCTGCCATTTGTTGCTTAAGTGCAAGGTTCTCGCGCTGTGCAGTTAGTAAAGCCTGTTGCGTCTGATTCGCATTGCCAGCTTGAGTACTTCTAAGTGTCGTTAGTTCGGCATTAAGTTGAGCGTTTTGGTTTTGCAGTATGGAAATACGTTGGTTTAGCGCGGAGGTATCACAAGCCTTTGGCCCAGAGCGATCAATCAGCTTAGCCGTCAGGCTCTCGACTTTACCTTCCAGCTTGGCGATCTTACTCTTCTTCTTTTTTAGTACAGCTAACATTTTCGTTGCTCGCTGGTTGTTCTCACGTAACTCTGTGAGGCAGCTTCCTGTTTCCGCATCAAGCTCAGCATAAGTGCTAGCTTCTCTGCTTGAGTCAGCTTCCATTTCGGCAAAGGCATCAGCGTGGCTAAGAGGTGTCAGGCTGAAGATGAAGAGTAGGGATGTCAGTTGCTTCAGTTGCATTGCTAATTTCCTTGTCAGAATATAAAAGTGTGACAGCATTGGTGCAGAATATATCAACATTATAATGATTACCAGTCTACTGACCTGCCAATATATTTAGTGATAAACACTCACCAATCTTGTTATTAGAGGATGGACGGATATTAGATTTGAAACGAATGAGGGGATCAATATCACTTATACTTATCATGTAACTAGATGATCAGAATAAAAAAAGGGATGGTTTTGCTACCATCCCTTTTTTTATTCTAGGCTTTCTCTACGAGTTTCGAGAAGCTTCTTGTAATTCAAATATCTCGTTAATGCCTTTCTTCGCTAGTGCTAACATGGCATTAAATTCGGACTCTTCAAACGCTTCACCTTCAGCAGTGCCCTGAATCTCGATAAAGCCGCCTTTGTCTGTCATGATCACGTTCATATCAGTTTCTGCTTCTGAGTCTTCCGGGTAGTCCAAGTCGAGAACGGGTGTACCTTTGTAGATGCCTACAGAAATCGCCGCAATCTTTTGCTTTAGCGGGATTTCTTTCAGTTTTCCTGCATCTACCAAGCCTTGAAGAGCGTCCATGAGTGCCACGCAGCCCCCAGAGATAGACGCTGTACGAGTACCTCCATCTGCCTGGATAACATCGCAATCGATTTGAATGGTGCGTTCGCCGAGTGCTTTCATATCAACAGCGGCGCGTAATGAGCGACCGATTAGACGCTGAATTTCGACGGTACGACCTGTTTGTTTACCCTTTGCTGCTTCACGGATCATACGTGAACCGGTAGAGCGAGGCAGCATGCCATATTCAGCGGTTAACCAACCTTGTCCTTCACCTTTTAGGAAGCGGGGTACCTTTTCGTCTATTGAGGCAGTACAGATAACTTTGGTGTCGCCAAACTCAACCAGGACAGAGCCTTCAGCATGTTTTGTGTAGTTTCGGGTGATTTTAATCTCGCGTGCTTGATCTGGTTGGCGTTCGCTTGGTCTCATAAAGTTCTTCCTATTGGGGAATTAAATAAAGGGGTACCGGGAAAATTTGCCGGCAAGTTTATCACTTTAAAGGTGGGTTTCTAAGTGCCTAGCGAGTAGAATTCGTAAATCAATTTGAACATACGTAACTGAGCTAAGTGGGGAAGTACCAATGCTGAAAAGCATGACAGGATTTGCACGTTTAGAACTTGAAAGTGAACAAGGTGTATTAACGTGGGAGCTAAGAACGGTCAATCATCGTTATCTCGAGCCTCACTTAAAAATACCGGATATGTTTCGTGAAGCGGAACCTAAACTCAGATCCTTGATGCGTAAGTACTTATCTCGGGGCAAGCTAGACTGTTCCTTAAAGTGGCAGCCCAGTAACCGTAAAGCTGATGGCTTGAAGGTGAATGCTGAAGTGCTCGCTCAGTTAAGTGAAGCCTGCCGTTCGGTAAATGAGTTATTTGATGACGTCGCACCGGTTGATGCGATCTCGGTGCTTCAATGGCCTGGCGTGATTGATAATGAGTCAGGTGACCGCCAGCAACTGTTGGCACAAGCCAATGAGTCCTTTGAGGCCTGCTTAAAAATATTATTGGAAAACCGTCAACGTGAAGGCACTCAGCTAGAGCCTCTGTTTGAAGAGCGTTTAGTCGCTATTGAAAATATCGTTAAAGAAGTGCGCGCCTGGTTGCCAGATATTCTTAAAAAGCAAAGCGAATTAGTGAAGAAGCGCTTCGAAGAAGCTTCTGTACAAATGGACAATGAACGCCTTGAACAAGAGATGGTTTTGCTAGCGCAGAAAACTGATGTGGCTGAAGAGCTTGATCGTTTAGATGCTCATGTAGTTGAAGTACGAAGTGTACTGAAGAAAAAGGAGCCGGTGGGGCGACGTCTTGATTTCCTTATGCAGGAGTTAAACCGAGAAGCCAATACCTTGTCATCTAAGTCTATCGTAACAGACACCACAAAAGCGGCGGTAGAGTTGAAAGTTTTGATCGAGCAGATGCGCGAGCAAGTACAGAATGTAGAGTAGAGCGCTACTTGCAAAAACAGAGAGTGCCAAGGCAAAGCCTAGGGCACTCTTTTGAACTAACTACTTGGAAGACTCAACAAGCTGCTCAGCTTGCTTAATCGGCATATGACGCACATCTTTACCTTTTACGATGTAGATCACGTGCTCAGCCAGATTACACGCATGGTCACCGATACGTTCCAAGGCACGTAGTACCCACATAACGCTGTGAATCTGGGAGATACTGCGAGGGTCTTCCATCATGAAGGTCATCAGTGAGCGAACCGCTGACTTGTACTCGGCATCGACAGCATGGTCTTCTTTCATAATATCCAGTGCCATATCGATATCGAAACGTGCAAAGGCATCGAGTGCACCATTGACCATTTGACCAACATGATCGCTGATGTGGCGAATTTCGACGTAGCCGCGAGGTGCTTTGCCCTCTTCAGTCAGGCGGATTGCCATTTTGGCAATCTTACTGGCTTCATCACCAATGCGTTCGATATCTGCAACCATTTTGATGATAGAAATGACTAAGCGAAGGTCACTCGCTGCCGGCTGACGTCGTGCAATCAACTGGGTACAGTCTTCGTCGATCAGTAACTCCATTGCGTCAACTTCTTGGTCTTTGTTACGGACCGTATCGGCGAGTTCGCTATTGTTGGTGATAAGAGCTTCTACTGCATCAGATACTTGACGCTGTACGATACCGCCCATATTTAGCAACTGGTTACGCAACTCAGATAAATCCTGATTGAATTGCTGGGAAATGTGCTGAGTGTGGCCGTCGTTTGTTGTAATACTCATATTTGCCTCTTTTATCCGTTAATGCAGCATAGTGTCATGTAGCGAGTTGATATAGTCCTAAACCTAACCGTAACGACCGGTTATATAGTCTTCAGTCTGCTTGTTACGTGGGTTGGTAAACAGCTCATCAGTGTTGCCAAATTCGATCAAGTCGCCCATATACATAAACGCCGTGTAGTCAGATACACGAGCAGCCTGCTGCATATTGTGGGTTACGATAACGATAGTATAGTCATCTTTTAGCTGGTGAATCAGTTCTTCAATTTTCAGCGTAGACAATGGGTCCAAGGCTGAAGCGGGTTCATCAAGCAGTAATACATCTGGTTTAACAGCAACGGTTCGTGCGATCACCAAACGTTGTTGCTGACCACCGGATAGACCCAATGCGCTATCATCAAGACGATCTTTAACTTCATCCCAAAGTGCTGCAGAACGTAGAGACCATTCTACTGTTTCATCTAGAATACGCTTTTTGTTGATTCCTTGAATACGCAGGCCATAAGCGACGTTTTCATAGATGCTCTTTGGGAAAGGGTTTGGCTTCTGGAATACCATACCAATGCGGCGACGAAGTTCAGCCACTTCGACTTTACGTTGGTAGATATCTTTACCTTCGTGCATGATTTTACCGGTGATGCTACAGCCATCAACCAAATCGTTCATGCGATTGAAGCAACGCAATAATGTCGATTTACCACAACCCGATGGGCCGATAAAAGCCGTTACTCGGTTCTGTGGGATCTGCATATTTACGCCGTGAAGGGCCTCTTTTTCACCGTAGCATAAGCGTAAATCGTCAACGGTTAGTGCAATTTTTTCGTCTTCCAGCTTTAGAGCTGCAGACTTACGCTGTAGTGAACTGATATCGATAGCGTGCGTCTTAGTTTCGGTTTGTGCGCCTGCTTGTGTCGTCGAATCATTTGTATCATTTTGCATAGTCATATCTCTTTCTGGTGTCTATCCAGTTAACTCAATAATTATTAAAACTCAAACCATTTCAGGCGCTAGTTAAACTTCTAATGCTTTGTACTTCTCACGTAGCTTGTTACGAATCGCGACTGCGCTTAGGTTTAGCATTGCAATAACGATAACCAATAATAGCGAGGTTGCGTAAACAAGTGGTCGTGCCGCTTCGACGTTAGGGCTCTGGAAGCCAACATCGTAGATATGGAAGCCTAAGTGCATAAACTTCTGGTCCAAATGCAGATAAGGGTAGTTGCCATCTAGCGGTAATGAAGGCGCTAGCTTAACCACACCTACCAGCATCAATGGCGCAACTTCACCCGCTGCACGAGCAATCGCAAGAATAACACCGGTCATCATTGCAGGGCTTGCCATAGGTAGTACGACACGCCAGAGTGTTTCAGCTTTGGTTGCGCCCAAGGCCAGGCTACCTTCACGAATGGATCTTGGAATACGTGATAAGCCTTCTTCAGTCGCTACAATAACCACTGGCAATGTCAGGATCGCTAGCGTGACTGAAGCCCATAACAAACCACCGGTACCTAGCGTCGGCGCGGGTAATGCCTCAGGGAAGAAGGCCTGATCAATACCTGAGCCCAGGAAGTAAATAAAGAAGCCCAGGCCAAATACACCGTATACGATAGAGGGAACACCGGCGAGGTTGTTAACCGCGATTCGGATAATTCGGGTAATTGCACCCTGGTGTGCATATTCACGCAAGTAAACAGCGGCGATAACGCCTAGTGGTGTCACCATGATAGACATGACGATTACCATCAAAACCGTACCGTAAATAGCGGGGAAGATACCGCCTTCTGTGTTGGCTTCACGCGGGTCATCGCTAACAAACTCAACTAGCTTCTCAATATAGAAGGAGATCTTCTCAGCCAGCGACATTTTGTTAGGCTGGAATGCGCGAACAACGTGGGCTATCTCGATTTCTCGCTCTTGGCCATCCGCTGTTGTTGCGACGAGACTGTCACGATTGATTTGCGTGTATAAATCACTCAGGCGTGATTGCAGCCCTTTGTATTGATTATCGAGCGCTGCGCGTTCTTCTTTAAGCGCTAATTGACGCTGAGCTGTTAGCTCATTGTTTAGCTCATAAGAGCGCTCTTTTAGGCGTAAACGCTCGATTTGGCTGTTGATGCTGCCGATCTCGGCCTTTTCGATCGTATAGATCTCATCATGAATGCTCAATGCACGTTCGATACGCTTGCTCAGTTCATCCCATGCGCCATTTCCAGAGGCGACAACCTGGCCGCTTTCTTTTACATCTTTAAGGTAGCCGTAGAAGTTACCCCATTCGCGACGTTCCATTGCGATAATATCTTCAGGGTAATGACGATTACTTAAGGAGGCATCCAATACCCAGCGGAAGTCACTGCCCGTTACATCCCGGTTACCCATTTTAAGCAGGTGACGATCCATAAACTCGACGCCTTGAGGAACCTTGTAACCAGCCTCTCTCAGCTGAACAGCAGAAACACTTTCTGTTTCGACCAGCTCACCCATGATTTTATAGGTACCGCCATTTCGGTTTTCTACATCAGCCTCGACGACATCATGTGCCCAGAAGTGCACTAAACCACGTGAAGCGATCAGGATTAACAGGCTAAAGACCATCACCAAGCTGATTGCGACCGCGCCAGCGTTTAACCAAACCCAAGGATCGCCGTCTTTAAACCATTTCTTTAAAGGTACTCTCATGATTTTAATCCTTAAATTACGCTGTACTTAGAACGAAGGCTCTGACGAACCCATTCAGCAAAGGTGTTAACAACAAAGGTAAAGAGGAACAATACAAAGGCTGCCAGGAACAAGATACGGTAGTGTGTACTGCCGACTTCGGATTCTGGCATTTCAACTGCGATGTTGGCAGACAAGGTTCTCATGCCTTCAAAAATATTCACATCCATGATTGGCGTGTTACCCGTTGCCATCAATACGATCATGGTTTCACCAACTGCACGACCCATACCGATCATTACAGCAGAGAAGATACCCGGGCTTGCCGTAGGAAGAATGACGCGAGTCATGGTTTGCCACTGGGTAGCACCCAATGCCAGAGAGCCATAGCTCAAATGCTTCGGTACACTGAAAATCGCATCTTCAGTAATCGAGAAGATAGTAGGAATGACGGCAAAGCCCATCGCGGCGCCCACGACTAAGGCGTTACGCTGGTCAAAATCGATGCCCATTTCATTGGTCAACCAAGACCGCATATCGCCGCCAAAGAAGGCGACTTCCAATACCGGGCTAATTTCGATACTGAACCACGAGGCTAACAAGATAACCGGAATTAACAGCACGGGGTCCCAGCCTTCCGGTACGGCGTGTCTAATTCGGTCGGGTAAGTTCACCCAAATGAAGCCAAACGCAAGTAAAGAGAGCGGGGTAATCAAGAGCCAAGCAAAGATGCCTGGTAAGTGATCTTCCATGAATGGCGCGAAAAACAGACCTGCCAAGAAACCGAGGATAACCGTCGGTAGTGCTTCCATAAGTTCTATCGAAGGCTTCACTTTACGACGCAGTGCGGGTGCCATGAAGTAAGCCGTATATAGCGCGCCGCAGATAGCAAGTGGCGTCGCGACTAGCATAGCGTAAAATGCTGCTTTTAATGTACCAAAGGCAAGTGGCGACAGGCTGTACTTTGGTTCAAAGTCGTTGTTAGAGGCTGAAGACTGCCAAACGTACTCTGGCTCTTGGTACCCTTCGTACCAAACTTCTTGCCATAGGGCTGAGAAAGAAATTTCAGGGTGTTCGTTGTCAATGTGCCAGAAGCTAATCTGACCTTGCTCATTTTCGACTAATACATAGTTAGCGCGAGGTGCGATGCTGGCATGTGTGATGGCGGCGTCGCTTACTTTCTTCTCTAATGTTGTGCTGTGAGCAGTCGTGTTGAACAAAGAAATGGTGCCGCTATCATCTACCGAGGCAAAGCCTTTTCGGCGGTGTTCAATGGCGATTGATGTGATTTCTGCCGTAGAATCTTCATCAATTGAGAAGTCACGAATTCGCTGTAATGAGTAGTGGTTGTTGTCGTCACGAACCATAAACCATTGAGAAACAATCCCGCCGGACTCAGTCACCAATATAGAGGAACCGCCAAGTAAAAGTTCCATGCCGATAATGTCTCTGTTCTCGGGCAAATGAACGGTGCCGTTAATGGTCGCCTGTTCGTTATCGGCCAGGTCGAAGATGTTGATGTCTTTTTCCGATGCTACAAAAACCCAGCGCATACCGGGTTCAGCGATGACGAACTTTGGTTCACTATTCAATGTCGGCATGCTAACAGGCTCTGCTTCAAGCATTACCTCACCGGTCATGAAGTTTTCTTCTTTTGAGAAGCGAGTTGAGAACAGTTCACTTTGATCATTCGCGCCAACGATCAAAATGGCGTCTTCAGTTAATGATAATGAGACAAATGTAATTGGGTGCCCTGATTCGTCCATATCCATTGGCTCTTCGCCAAAGGGAAACTCGATATAAGGCGTAATAAGGCGCTTATCGTTTGGATAGGTGATCTTGTAGCTGTGCTTAACGATAATAATTTGGCCATTACTCAAACCTGCCAAAATAGTGCGACTGGCGGGCTCTGCAGCACTGACGCTTGTGACACTAACGCCTTCAGGGATGGGTAGGCGCTGATTACTGACAACGCTGCCGTCTTGCGTATTGAAGAAGATAATATTGCCCTGATCCGTCACACGAAGGGCTTTTTCAGCTTGCTCTTCCATGGCGTAGTATAGCGTTGTGCCTGAGTCTGCTGCTGGAACTTGGTATTCACTGACGGCCTCAATTTCAGCCGACTCGAACAATGGCATAACTTCATAAAGCAGATAGAAGAAAATCAGCGTGATCGCCAAGATGACACTGCCTCCTCCCATGCCAATAGAGGTGCTTGCAACCTGGTCTTTGATCTTCCTAATCTTACGGTAGCGTACGAGTTTAGGGCTATCAAAGTCGAGCTTAGGTGGCTCAGATACAGCAGCTTTATTCATAGTCGTCATGTCCAGATTATCTTTGCGAATAAGATTTAGCGTGTAAAAAGTGCGCGTATTATAAAGTAAAAATCTCCTCATCA
>NZ_LWGE01001687.1:0-3434 GCF_001635315.1 Oleiphilus sp. HI0123 | reverse complement strand
ATTGAAATGCCTGATGACCGTGTGACGAAAGGTAAGGAACGTATAGGGCAGGTGGTTCTGTCAGCACAGCAGGAAGGTGATCATATCATGCTAGCCATTGAAGATGATGGCGCAGGTATGGATGCTGAGGTTCTACGTCAAAAAGCTGTTGAAAAAGGCATTTACGACCAAGACGCTGCTGATCGCTTAAGCGATAGCGAATGTTATAACCTTATTTTTGCACCTGGCTTTTCGACTAAGCAGGAAATATCCGATATTTCCGGCCGTGGTGTGGGAATGGATGTTGTTAAGACAAAAATTACCCAGTTAAACGGTACGGTAAATATTGATTCTGAGTTAGGTAAAGGCTCGCGACTTTCAATTAAAGTACCCTTAACTTTGGCGATCATGCCTACCTTGATGGTTAAGCTTGGAAATCAGTCCTTTGCTTTTCCTCTGGTTAGTGTGGTTGAAATTTTCCACCTTGATTTGACCAAGACAAATGTTGTTGATGGACAGGAGTGTGTTGTTGTTCGTGATAATGTTTATCCCTTGTTTTACATCAAACGCTGGTTAGTGAATTCATACACTGAAGATACTGATTCTGCTCATGTGGTGATTGTCGCTGTGGGTAGTAAGCGCGTAGGCTTTATTGTGGATCAGTTGGTTGGCCAAGAAGAAGTCGTGATTAAACCACTTGGTGACATGCTACATGGCACAGCAGGCATGGCCGGCGCAACGATTACGGGTGATGGTCGTATCGCCTTGATACTAGATATTCCAAGTCTATTAGACCGCTACGCATAGGCTAAAAATCAGGATGCGCTGTCGCTATAGTACACGCTGCAATCTTTATCGCTACGGGGGCGCTTGTTAGATTCGATGAGTGTCACTGTATTAGTTGTAGATGATTCTGGCTTTTTTCGGAAACGGGTTTGTGAAATTCTAAGCTTGGTTTCTGAAATCAAGATCGTTGGTACTGCGTCAAACGGGCGTGAAGCAATTGAGCTCGTAAAGAAATTGTCCCCTGATGTGGTCACCATGGATTACGAGATGCCTGTTATGGATGGCGTTACAGCTATTCGCCATATCATGCAAGAATGCCCTACATCTATTCTAATGTTCTCATCTCTTACCTACGAAGGTGCTCGTGTAACGCTAGATGCGCTAGAAGCTGGAGCGGTCGATTTTTTACCAAAGAATTTTGAAGATATCGCTCGCGATGCAGGGAAAATGCAAGAGGTTCTGAAGAAAAGAATCCTGGCTATTGCAAAAAAGAGTGGAACTTCTCAAAGTGGCTCGGTTAGCAGCGCTAGCTCACTAAACCCAGAGGCTTCATCCAGTATACAAGCAAGTGAGAGTTCAAGTGTTTTAAAGCGTAGAGCAGTGAGCGGACGCCCAAGCACTACAAATAAAAGTGTGCCGTCACGCCCGGAAGTACAGAGTACTAATCGTGGTCAACGCGCCACGCACAGAGCCAAGAAGTTATCTCACCCGGTAGACCTTCTAGTCATCGGCGCTTCAACGGGTGGGCCGGTTGCCTTACAAAAAGTACTGTCAAAGCTACCGGCTAATCTGCCGGTTCCTGTACTGATTGTTCAGCACATGCCTGAGACCTTTACCCCTGCATTTGCAGAGCGCCTAAACAATTTATGTCAACTTACCGTTAAGCATGGAGTAGATGGGCAAACATTGCAGGCAGGAACAGCAATTTTAGCACCTGGTGCTAAGCAAATGATTGTCTCGGGTAAAGGTCGGTCTATCTCAATTTTGGAAGGTGATGCTAGGTTGACCTACAAACCTTCCGTCGACGTGACTTTCGGTTCAGCTTCGAAAGCGTTCCCCGGAAGAGTTTTGGGAATTGTTCTGACTGGTATGGGGGCCGATGGTAGAGAAGGTTGCCGCTTGCTTAAACAGTCTGGCTCCACGGTTTATACTCAGAACGAAAAAAGCTGCGTAATTTATGGAATGCCGATGGCAGTTGACAAGGCTGGTTACTCTGACGGCTCTTTTGATATTGACGCCATAGCAGATCACGTGATTGAAGGAGTGATGTAATGGATTTGCTGAGTATCTTAGGTGTTATCCTTGGCTTTGGTGCCATTTTAGGTGGTAACTACCTAGAGGGTGGCCATATTGATTCATTATTTAATGGCCCCGCTGCCTTAATAGTTATAGGCGGTACGTTTGCTGCGATATTGTTACAAACTCCTTTTCAGACATTAAAGCGAGGCATTGTCATGTTGCGCTGGGTGTTTATACCGCCTTATGTGTCGATTGATGACGGGATTGAAAAGGTTATTTCCTGGAGTATGCGAGCAAGAAAAGAGGGCTTGCTTGGGCTAGAGTCTTCAGTCGATAAAGAAGATGAGCCTTTTGCTGGTAAAGGTCTTCAGCTGCTCGTTGATGGTGCTGAGCCTGAAGTGATTAGAAATGTACTTGAGTTGGATCTTATTTCTAAAGAGCGTCATGACCTTAGTTCAGCAAAGATCTATGACGGGATGGGGGGGTATTCTCCTACCATTGGTATCATTGGCGCAGTAATGGGTCTGATACATGTTATGAGTAACCTTGCTGACCCATCCTCTCTTGGCGCTGGTATCGCGACTGCCTTTGTAGCGACAATTTATGGCGTTGCATTTGCCAACCTGCTGTTTTTCCCAGTCGGTAGTAAGCTAAAGTCTGTGATTCAACGGCAATCCCAGTATAGAGAAATGCTTATCGAAGGCTTGGTGGCAATCTCAGAGGGAGAGAACCCTCGTTCAATCGAGCTAAAGCTACGCGGCTTTATCACTTAACTATTACTTGAGCTAAGCTATGCGCAGGCAATTAGAAGAAGAGCATGATAATCATGAGCGTTGGTTAGTATCATACGCTGACTTTATCACTTTGCTGTTTGCTTTCTTCGTTGTGATGTATTCAATTTCTTCGGTAAATGAAGGTAAATATAAAGTCCTTTCTGAGAGTTTGGAAGGGGTCTTTAACGCTCCCGCGAAAACCATAAAGCCAATTCAGGTTGGAGATATAAGTCCTCGCTCTACCTCTCCGGATTCACGTGAAATTTTTATCCAACCAATGATCGGTGAGTCATCACCACCCCCTGATCAACGAAAGAAAAAGAAGGAACCTAGCAAAGAAGACCTCCAACTCGAAATGATAGCAGGGGAGTTTGAAGATAACTTTGAAGACTTGATATTCGAGGAAAAGGTAAGCGTTCAGAAGAAAGACGATTGGATCGAGATCTCGTTGGATGATACGGTTGTTTTTCAAAGCGGCGGTGTGGAGCCTGTTGATGATGCTTTGCCAATTATTGAAAAAATTGCAGGTATTATGAACCAGCACGATAACGCTATGCTGGTAGAGGGGCATACTGATAATGTTCCTATTCGAAGCCCTGTATTCCCATCTAATTGGGAGCTCTATGCAGCGCGAGCAGCCACAGTTGTTAGATACCT
>NZ_LWGE01001686.1:0-1131 GCF_001635315.1 Oleiphilus sp. HI0123 | reverse complement strand
GCTATGATCAGGGCATATAATCTGCGCCAGCCTCCTAAAGGCTTGGTGTTTCATAGTGACAGAGGTTCGCAGTATACCAGCAAGCGTTATCGCACACTGCTGAGTAATTATGGCATCAGAGCTAGCATGGGGGATGTAGGTGCTTGCTGGGATAACTCTGTTGTGGAGCGGTTCTTTGGAAGCTTAAAGCATGACTGGGTTTTGAAAGTGCCCCAGCCAACGAGAGAGCATATGAGAAATGATGTGGCTGACTACATGCGTTATTACAACTTAGAGCGGCTCCATACTTCTAACGAAGATATGTCGCCAATCGAGTACGAAAACTCTTTAAGAAAAGTGTCCTGATTTAGTTGCGCAGAACACATTCTGCTTGACTCGTTTCACCAGTCAAACACCATTGCAGAAAAAACCAAGGAAACGAGAACGACAAGCGTTATCACCAATCTCAACCTCATGAACCAAGACTCCAACACCTCTTCCTCAAATAGCTTTCGATCAATCACCAGCAAATAGATAAAACAGAAGGCGAACACGAGCGAACTATAAATCGACTCACAAGACGCTGCTAACCAAGCTAGAAGAGTGACAAAATTACTGTGCAAGAAGAGATTGATGGATGCATCACGAAGCAGAAACAATCCCCAATGAATGCCCGCCAGGAAAGAGATGATCACAGCGGCATATATACGCAAAGCCAAGTTCAAATTAGTCTCGTGCATATCAGAAAGGAACAGATACATACTTGGGATCAAGTAAAAAGGGAGTGCTCCGGCAAAGGTCAAGGATATTGCGATACAACGCTTATTTTTGTTCATGTGGCAGATTAACTCCAAGTCTGAGTAAAACCGTTCATTAGGCACTGGCAGCGTTCGAACTGTTTTATTGTTGATACCAGTTTATAGATCTAGCTCTATTTAGATCGTTTCAATATTGTCTAGCAATGTCAGCGCTCTCTCGTGAATGAGCTGCTTTTCTTGATCAGATTTTTTAGCCCACTGCTTGGCGATAAAAGATAACCTTTGATTGTCGGCCAAGCGTTCTTCATGCCTTCCAAAAAAATCCCAGTAAAGAGCATTGAATGGACAGGCGTCGGGCGTTACCTTCTCTTTAACCTTATAATGACAACTCTTA
>NZ_LWGE01001685.1:0-3347 GCF_001635315.1 Oleiphilus sp. HI0123 | reverse complement strand
TTATCATCACATGCAGGTTCGAACCTTCGCTTCCGATCTCTCGTTGGAGTGTAAAAAACTGGGTAGACCAAATACAATCATCAGACTTGGCCTTCTCTATTGAAGAATCTAAAGCTTTTCTTCTTGATTATATGAATCTATCGTTAAGTGATGCGCAAGTAGACTCCTTGTTTGCATCCAGTGAGGGCTGGATAGCCGCATTACAACTTGCAGCGCTATCCGCCGTCTCCACTCCCAAGGCTGACCAGTCGCTCATATCTGTAGATAGGCTTCTTTCAGATGATAGGCATCTGAGCGAATATATTGTGAGTGAAATTCTCTCTCAACAGCCGCAAAATGTTTCAGACTTCTTATTGAGGTCTTCATGTTTACTCCGCTTAAACGCGCAGCTTTGCGACTCGATGCTTAATATCCAGGGTTCTGCGAAGATACTTGACCACCTTTATAGAGCAAACCTCTTCATTACCCCCTTAGATAATGAACATAGCTGGTACCGTTATCATGAGATGTTTAGAGAGTCGCTCCTTCGAAAAATTAAAGTAGAGCAACCAACACTTCTAGAAACATTGCAGAAAAGCGCTATTGAGTGGCTTGTCACGCATGAACAAGCCCATGAAGCGATAGAGCAAGTTGTTCAACTTCAAGATTGGGATCTTTTAATACAATTGCTTGAAAAAAATGGTAACAACCTAATACATGAAGGGCATCACTTACTCGTTTTAGAGTGGCTTCGAAAAGTACCCGAAAAGCTATTTAGCCAGTCTCCCCGCGCGATTATGCTTAAGATCTGGGCATTGTTCTTCAGTAACAAAATTGAAGTGATTGCCCCTTTGCTAGAAGAGCTGGAACTCCTTATTGATAAGCAACGCTTGCTTTGCATTGAAACTAGCGCAAGTGAATTAATTGACTTACATAGTGAGATCTCGCTTATTCGGGCCTATCTGGCTCGCAGCCAGTCAGACCTAAAGAGCGCAGGACAATTAACTAAAGATGTTCTGAAAGAGCTCGATACAACCAAGATGCCCCTTAAATCCGTCACCTATTACGGAATTGGTCTTGATAGCTTCGCTGTCGGTGACCTGGAGTCTGCGGAAGCTGCTTTGAGCGAAGCAATTGAGCATGGCAAGCGAGAGAAGAAATATACCACGGTGCTATCAAGCAGCGGCCTGCTTGGATGGATCTATTTTTACCAAGGTAATCTTGAAAAAGCGTTAGAAACCGGGATTATTAACCAACAATGGATCGATAGCTATCACGACAGCTCTCAACCTAGAATAATTTCTTGTTGGCAAAATAGTGCCTTGGCATTGATATATACAGAGAAAGCCGAATTTACTATCGCTCAGTCGTACATCAACCCCTTGCTACGACATTTGGAAATTGGGACAGAGCCAGGCCAGCACATAATCATTCAGTACACCCAAGCAATGCTTTATTTTGCACAGGGCAAATATGTCGATGCTATCGAATGCTTGGATGATGCATGGCATACCTATCAGCACAAACGAGACTCCATCGTTTTCACTCCACCAAGTATCATCGCACTAAAGGCTCGCTGCCTTTTATCAATGGGGATGATAGAGAAAGCTCAATTTGTGATAAATGAACTAAACGAAGAAAGCATTAATGCTGTCCCCTTAAACTATGAGGATATTAACCTAACAAAAGCACGGATTTTTGCGGCGCAAAGTAATTATAAACTTGCATTGGAAGTAATTAACCGTCTTGCTGAACAGACTCGTTCTAAGCACCATGTATACAACCTGATTCAAGTATTGAACCTTTCTGCCTCAATCTACCATAGCCTCCACAACTCAAAAGAAGCCGAAGAAGCAATTAAAGAATCATTACATCTCGCATCACAGGACGGCTTCATCTCTGTTTACACCAATGAGGCTGTTGAGCTTCTTCCGGTTCTAGCACTGGGTGCTGATCCCAGCATACCTGACAGCTATTTGCAGAAATTGAGCGCAACATTAGGATTAAGCAATGAGACCAAGCCTGTTCAACAAGATGAACTGCCTGGCGCAGCAGCATTGGAGAGCAATAAGCAATTGCTAGAACCTCTTAGCTCGCGCGAACTTGAAGTGCTCGGCCTGATTGATCAGGGCTTAGCAAACAAAGAGATCGCTCAGAAGCTAAGCCTCGCACCGGCCACCGTCAAAGCACATATTCGCAACCTATATGGAAAGATAGAAGCAAAGAGTCGTACAGAGGCTTTATCAAAAGCACGAAGCATTGGTCTGATCTAATATACGAGATCATAAAGTGTGATGCGCATCACACTTTATATCACTTAAGCCTAGGCGTAAGCCTTATGGACGATCTAATTAAGCCTGACTAAGCCCTATTATAAACTCATCGAAACAAGCAGTACTAAGTAAAAACTTCAGGCCTTTTACTTAGCGATGTTTGCGTCTTTCAGGTATTAGTTTTCCGATCAGGGCTTCCCTACAAGGCCCGACTTGTGAACGCGGCGAGATGATAGTTCGGCATCATCCGCCGCTTTTTTTTGCCTAAATTTTATAGATTCAGCAGGTTTGCTTAGCCAAACTGTCGACGGTATGGCGGCAATGAATTGATCAAGAGATTACCGTAACGACGGGTGAGCAGCCGATTATCAAGAATCGTCACCTGGCCGGTGTCTTTCTCCGTCCGAATCAAACGACCACAAGCTTGAATCAACTTAAGGCTGGCATCTGGCACGGTCACTTCCATAAACGGGTTTCGACCTTGCGCCTCGAGCCACTCACTAATGCTTTGCTCTAAAGGGTCGTTAGGCACAGAAAACGGTATTTTGGCAATAACAACATGCGTAAGGTAATTGCCTGGCAAATCAATCCCTTCAGCGAGGGAAGCCAAGCCAAACAAAATACTTCGCTTTGAAGAATCTATAAGCGCTTTATGTTTGTTTACCAGCTCCTGCTTTGAGTATTCGTCTTGGGTCATAATATCTTTGCGTAAGACCGGGTCTATTTGATAAAGCACGTCATTCATTTGCTTTCTAGAGCTGAATAAAACTAATACAGCTTGATCATCACCAATCCAGTTTGCCAGATTTGAGGATATTTCCTGAGTGTGCTGTTCAGGGTCTGAAGCTGACGATGTCATTGGAGGAATTACCAGCTTGGCAACTTGATTAAAGTCAAACGGGCTTTGCACTCGATGATAAACACTATCAGCGGGTAAACCTGCTTTGTGAGCAAGTCGGTCAAACTTGCCAAGCGCTGTTAATGTTGCGGAGGTTAATATTGCTGCGTAAGACTTTTTCCACAACGCTTCGTGAAGCAAGCCACCCGCGCTTAATGGGCTACCATGCAAGCTAATATCGGCAGCGTTTTCATATT
>NZ_LWGE01001684.1:0-970 GCF_001635315.1 Oleiphilus sp. HI0123 | reverse complement strand
GGTTTCAATATACCGCGGACAGAAAAGTTACGCACTTCGCTATTCGCTGTTTCGCCGTCATCTGCAAGCGATACTACGCGCCAATAGTATGAGCCGGGCATCAATGCTTTCCTTGGTGCAATCTGCTGCGCTGCATCAAAGTCTGTTTGGCTGATTAGCAGGTTGAAACCTTTGTCTTTGGAAATCTGTAGTTTTCCGAGCGTATCCGGTTTAACAAAGTTCCAGCTAAATGTAGGTTTGGTACTATCAAGTATGCTTTTGGCAAGCGGCGCAATGAGTTTTGCTTGCTCTGTGCCAATGTCCACTGCTATGCGTGTAACGGAGTCGACACCCTCAAAACCATTAGCGTCAATGGCGCGCATGGAAACGTCATACTCACCATTCTCAATATGTTCCAACTCAAGTTCAGGCTTTTGTATTTTCCCTTGCTTAACAAGTTTTCCATTTTGCTTATTGTCAGTGAGTTGAACTCGATAAGCTTCGGCGCTTTTTTGTTCTTCCCAAGACAGAGTTGAAGGAAGGTCGTCTACAACTCTCTCTGCAAATAGTGCTTTGGGGGCGTCAGCTAACTTTGTCTGCTCAATAATCGCGCTACCTTTTTTGATGCGCGCACCGTTGCCTGCAAAAACTTGAGTCGTCCCATGTTCACCAGCAAAAGAGACTTCACCTTCAATAACTTCCAGCTGTGTTTCATTACCCTGGGTACTCAAACGAAATTCAGTTCCGCGCACGGCTGCTACCGCCGATGGGGTGGTAATCTCGTAGCGAGATCCTTTAACCAAGGGTGTAACCTCAGTGGACAGTGAGCCTCTCTTGAGCCTTAGTCGCGTATCAACCATGCCAGTCTTGCCAAAGTGGGACAGTTTATTGAAGACCAGGTTGGAATTTTCTTCCAAGCGAATGGTTGAGCTGTCTGCAAACTCAATTAAAACATTACCTTTTTTTGTCGCAACTTCATCACCGACACGAA
>NZ_LWGE01001683.1:0-2255 GCF_001635315.1 Oleiphilus sp. HI0123 | reverse complement strand
ATGCTTAGATATGATAACTGAGTCGCTTTTCGTACAACTAAAAACACATGATTTAGGTGTACCTGCTGCTAATCTAACGAAGAATAAAAGAGGGATTCTTTAGCTTATGTCTAAGAACAAATAATTCGGAGTTAGCTTAAAAATGAATAAAACCTAGTGTTTGACATGATTTTTCGATTACGTTTTTTCTGGTAAGACAGAGACGTGATTTGTTAGAATTCTGTCGACAATAAAGTCGCATCTATATATCGCGGCTACAGCTGGAACCCCCTCTAAGGTTAAAACAAGTTGTGCGTCTAATGCTTTGCTTTAGGTAAGTCCATATACAACCAATTAAAAAGAACTTCTCCCGAATTATGTCAAAAAGTCCTGAGTTAGCTAAAAACAGTGAATCTAAACATACTCCGATGATGCAGCAATATTTTCGCATTAAAAAGGACCACCCTAATGAGCTTGTCTTTTATCGAATGGGCGATTTTTATGAGATGTTCTACGATGACGCAAAAAAAGCGGCTCAATTGCTAGATATCACTTTAACGGCACGCGGTAAGAGTGGTGGCAACCCTATTCCAATGGCGGGTATCCCCTATCACTCCGCTGAGAATTATATTGCAAAGCTTGTTCGATCTGGTTTGTCGGTTGCTGTCTGCGAGCAAACAGGTGACCCGGCAACAAGCAAGGGGCCGGTTGAGCGTAAGGTAATGAGAATTGTCACTCCCGGCACGCTGACTGACGAGGCATTTCTAGAAGAGCGGCGTGACAATTTGCTCTGCTCAATTTCCTTTGGTGATGAGGAAGCCTTTGGTCTAGCCTACCTAGACCTGAGTGGCGGACGCTTTTCTGTGTCGCAAGTTCGAGGCTTGCCCGACCTAATAAGCGAGTTGCAGCGTATTAGACCGTCGGAAGTTTTAATAAGTGAAGAGTTTCCATATGAAGGAGCTTTTGAGAACTTAACTGGTCTTAGACGCCAAGCTCCATGGCTTTATGATCTTGATTCCGCAAAAAGCTTATTGACTACTCAATTTAAAACGAAAGACTTAAGCGGCTTTGGTATCGATTCGATGCAATTAGCTATCTGCGCGGCGGGTTGTCTGCTGCAGTATGCAAAGGATACTCAGCGTAATGAGCTGCCTCATATTGTCACCATCAATAAAGAAGAGCGTAGTCAATACATTCTACTCGATGCAGCCAGTCGCAAGAACCTAGAAATTGACACCAACCTTGCTGGCGAAAGTAATCACACCTTGGCGTGGGCAATGGATGCCTGTAAAACTGCAATGGGTAGCCGCTTGCTTAGGCGCTGGCTCCACCACCCTTTAAGAGACCGGGAAATTGTGAATGCCCGTCTAGATTGCGTGTCTTCACTTGAGCAATCCTATAACTACGACGCCATTCAAACGAATTTAAAACAAGTCGGAGATGTACAGCGTATACTCGCCAGGATTGCGCTTAGATCTGCACGCCCTCGTGACCTATCACGACTTAGAGACACTTTAATACTACTACCCGCCATACAGGCAGATTTAAGGTCAGTTGATTGCCCAAGTCTTGGTGAAGTAGCTAAAGATATATCCGAACACCCCTCTTTAGCTGAGTTATTAGAGCGAGCAATTATCGATAACCCTCCCGTCGTTATTAGAGATGGCGGCGTGATAAAAGATGGTTTTGACGCAGAGCTAGATGACTTACGCAATATCAGTGAAAATGCCGGTCAATTTTTAATCGATCTAGAGACTCAGGAGCGGGAGGCAACCGGGCTTTCGACCTTGAAGGTTGGTTACAATAGAGTTCATGGTTACTTTATCGAGATTTCAAAAGCTCAGTCAGATAAAGCGCCCGATGCATATATAAGGCGTCAAACGCTAAAAAATGCAGAGCGCTTTATAACGCCAGAGCTGAAAGCTTTTGAGGATAAAGCGCTGAGCAGTAAAAGTCGCGCTTTATCGCGCGAGAAAGCCCTTTACGAAAGCCTACTTGATGAATTAAATGAGGCGATTGACGCGCTTCAGAGGTGTGCAAAAGGGCTTTCTGAGCTCGACGTGCTTAGCAATTTTGCTGAAAGAGCTCACACTTTAAATCTCAATAGGCCGGAATTTAATCAGGGTAACACCCTGTTAATTGAAGAAGGCCGACACCTTATTGTTGAACAGCTCAGTACAGCGCCTTTTGTGCCAAACGATCTGATATTAGATCCAAAGCGAAAAATGCTTATGATTACCGGGCCCAATATGGGGGGGAAGTCTACCTATATGCGC
>NZ_LWGE01001682.1:0-1630 GCF_001635315.1 Oleiphilus sp. HI0123 | reverse complement strand
AGATGAGGGCAACTAGAAAAAAGACATCCAGGCCATTTAAATAGGCGTATCCACTATCACTAGCCAGCGCCATAGCCGTAGAAGCTAGAATGTAAACACCTGGAGTAAACGCTACTGTAGGCTCGGTTCCATAAAATATCACGTTTGAGTCAGCCGAATTATTATTTACTTGGCCAGACGGAGTAGTAACAATATGAGGCAGTTTAATCGGGCCACCTTTGTTATATGCCACATCATGCTGATCTTGCGCATCATGGGTAAAACCGATCAATACAGTGTCAGGAAGCGCAACGTCATTATCTGCATTACTAAAGTACTTTACATACAACTCTTGGAGAGACTGGGCAGGCATAACATTAGCCAGCGGTAGAAACACCTCTAGATCTTCAAACCGCATACGAGGAAAAGAACTCAACCCGTTCGATGGCAAAATGGGCAGTAATTCAGAATCTACTTCACCACGTGCGGCTAACGCTTCTGCCATATAAGGCACACTCAGTTGCCCTCTTGTTGTGGAGCTTATTTCGTTCACAGAGTAAAGGACGCTTTCATGAGTATTCACATGCGCGAACCTTACATTGTCCAACTGTGCAATAGGCGATATAGGTAAGCTCCAATTACGGTCCAGCGATCTAATTGGCACCCAAACTGCCTCAAAACATGAGAGTGACTTTAATAATTCTTGAGTATCTTTCTCATCAGCTAAAAGATGCTTTCCCACCCACGTTTCTTCTTCTAGAAAAAAGTCGAAAGCAAGATTCTGGACTCCCAATTTACAATATAGATTCAAAGACTCGGCTAATTTGTATGAGGCATATCGTTGTTTATACAGATCGGTGGAAGCATTAAACGTTTCAGATGTATATAAATCATGAATAGAAATACGCAAATCACTATCTAATGAATCATTAGTATTTAAATACCAAGCATACTGCCGGACTTTCTCATCCCAAATTTGCGTAGAGTGCTGTACTGAGGGAATGTTAAATACAATTACCAACACGATCAAAATGGGAAAGACAATCAGCGACACTCTTGAAAGATATGCACGGTTAAATCTAGATAAAAAACGGTGAATTTGGAGACTATCCATTGTATGTGTTTACTTCTACTAAGTTGTCGGTTTTGAGGAGACTAGATTAACGATTTTAGCGGTTAGGTAAAAGCACTTCCCTTTGCTTTTATGCAACCACTCAAACCTCACTATCTGCTCGGATAGCTGAAGCTAACACGACACTGAGTGTTCTTAATAATTTCTTTGGACGCTTCAGCCAGAGCCTTAAAGCTTTTAAAGTCCTCACTTATTCTCTCACCATTGGGGGCAGTAATGCAGCACAGTAAACCTAAACCTTCCTTCCGACCTAACCTACAAGCAAAGAAACTCGTCCATTTCTCCGCTCTCGCTAAGTCGACACTTTTTGGCAGAGACCCTAAAACCTGTTCCACTGATAGAAAAGGTCCTTTCTTAGAAATCCAGTAGTTGATAAATAGCGCAAAAATATCTTCTAATCGCTGGCAGACTTCGGCATTATCTGAATCGACAACGCGTGGTCGCCAGCCCCTCTCTAGAAGCAATTCGAAAGCGCTATTTACTACCCAAGCAGGGATATTACCAATTCCTTTTGCCATA
>NZ_LWGE01001681.1:0-3080 GCF_001635315.1 Oleiphilus sp. HI0123 | reverse complement strand
GTATTGGACTATCTGTTGTATTCGGAATGACCTTGGGGATCGTCGTCGACTACACCGTTCACTTTTTAAGTAAATTTTTACGTGCCAAGCGAGAGAATCAGCTATCTACCGAGGATGCGATTCGCTATGCCTTTAGTACAGTTGGCGTTGCGCTGTTGGTCACCACATTTATTCTATTTGCGAACTTTGCTGTATTAGCTATATCCGACTTCTCTATGAACTCCGATATGGGACTGATGACGGCCGTAACCATCGTTGTCGCTTTACTTGTTGATTTTTTCTTCCTTCCACCGCTTTTACTGTTTTTGGTTGGAAGTAAACGTAAAAAAGCTAAGCAAGATTTAACAATCGATGATCAAGGTATCCTAGATCAAAGAGCACCCTTAAATGGCTAAGTCACCTAAAAAGGTAACTCAACAAACTGATAGTGCTACTTTCTACTCATGGAAAGTACCGTTCCAAACGAAGTAAGGGATTTCAGTTTAACTAATCGACATTTTCGTATCTAATAGGCGCTAGCTTCTAGCATCATCATATAGTTTCTCAATGATGCTGCTGCAGTGCCAACTAACAAGATAACAAGACCGAGGACAATATCCATGCTATCTAACCTTTCTGCTCGCGGTGTAAAGAAATCCATCGCGATATTATCCTGCTTTACTGCCTTGAGCCTCTCAGGCAACACCTTTGCAGAAACACCTCAAGAAAAAGGTTTAGCTATCGCCATTGAATCTGATAAGCGAAACACTGGTTGGAAGGACTCTACTGCTGACATGACGATGACCTTACGCAACAAACGTGGTGAAGAAAGTGTTCGTGTTTTGCGCGTAAAATCCCTCGAAGTCGAAAATGATGGTGACAAAGGCTTAACCATATTTGATGAGCCTAAAACTGTTCGTGGTACTGCTTTACTGACGTTCTCGCACAAAGTTGATGCGGATGATCAGTGGTTATCCCTACCAGCACTAAAGCGTGTTAAGCGAATCGCGTCTAAAAACAAGTCTGGCCCATTCATGGGAAGTGAGTTTGCCTTCGAAGACTTAAGCTCACAAGAAGTTGAAAAGTATAGCTATGAGTACTTAAAAGACGAAGCGTGTGGCACAGAAACCTGCTTTGTTGTTAAACGCTTCCCAACAGATAAAAACTCTGGCTACACAAGCCAAATTGCCTGGATCGACCAGAGTGAATACCGCGTCCATAAAATTGAATTTTATGACCGTAAAAAAGCGCTACTAAAGACCCTCAACTCTAGTGATTACAATCAATATCTTGACCAATACTGGCGCCCGAATGTGATGAAGATGCAGAATCACCAGACAGGTAAAAGCACTGACTTAATCTGGAGCAATTTTCAGTTTTCTACCGGGCTAAGTGATAGTGACTTCACCAAGAACAGCTTGAAGCGCGCTCGCTAGTCTAATTTCCGCTCTATTGACCTAAACAGCACTGCAAAAAATGTACATCCAGTCACAGATAATGTGATTGTTTGTACATTTTTTCTTTTTTAGCTGCATAAACATCGCCCTGTCATACTCTCGCGTCTATACTGGCATCTTCATATTTTTAATAAAATAATACAGAACTAACCAGTAACACAGGCAGCACCCGAACTATGCAATCATTTCACGCTCCAAACCGCATCTTAATGGGCCCTGGCCCGTCAGATGTTTCCGAAAGAGTACTTAAAGCACTATCTCAGCAAACCATCGGTCATATGGACCCTAGCTTTGTATCGCTAATGAATGAGATAAAATCTCTTCTTCAGTACGTTTTCCAAACCAAAAACGAACTTACGATTCCGGTATCTGCACCAGGTTCATCTGGTATGGAAACCTGCTTTATGAATATGGTTGAGCCGGGTGACAAAATTCTTGTCTGCATTAACGGCGTATTTGGCATGCGCATGAAAGAAGTCGCGACTCGCGCAGGTGCTCAGGTTGAAGCCATCGAATTTGAGTGGGGCGAAGCTGTTGAGCCAGAAGTAGTAGACCAGAAGCTTTCAGAAAATCCTGATATTTCAATGATCGCTTTTGTTCACGCTGAAACCTCTACCGGTGTTCGCTCTGATGCAAAAGCCTTATGTGCAATAGCTCAACAACATAACTGTCTTTCAATCGTTGATGCCGTCACCTCTTTAGGCGGTTCTGATGTTCAAGTTGATGACTGGGGCATAGACGCAATTTATTCAGGCACTCAAAAGTGCTTATCTTGTATCCCAGGTCTCTCTCCGGTCAGTTTTAGCACTAAAGCAATTGAAAAGATCAAAGCCAAAAGCTCTAAGAACTACAGCTGGTTCCTCGATCTAAACCTGGTCATGGACTATTGGGGTGAAGGTGCTAAGCGTACTTATCACCATACTGCGCCAGTTAACAGTTTGTATGCACTACACGAATCGCTATTAATTCTTAAAGAAGAAGGTTTGGAAAGCGCTTGGGAACGTCATGAGCTGCACCATAAGGCACTGGTTGCTGGTCTAGAAGCGCTCGGCATTGAAATGCTAGTGCCTAAAGATATTCGCCTATCTCAACTTAATGCAGTGAAGATTCCAGAAGGTATTGATGATGCGACTGTTAGATCAACACTACTTAACCAGTACGACTTGGAACTTGGTGCAGGGCTAGGTAAGTTTGCTGGCAAAGCATGGCGAATCGGCTTAATGGGCAATGGCTGTAATCGTAAAAACGTTGATTACTGCGTTAGCTCTTTAGGCGCGGTGCTTAACGAACTTGGACATAGCTGCGATGTCGACGCTGCAATGTCTGCAGTAGAGAATGCATACCCATAACCCAATAGACAGGGCTAGGGTATGAGTAATCCACTCCTACCCTAAGCTTTGTATCTCAAGCAAAGCGAAATGAAAAAACTCCTTTTGGTCGCCCACAGCCCGTCTGAAAATACACAAGCCCTACAACAAGCTCTGTGCCAGGGTGTCATCAGCCAAGCTCTTGAGCAAGTTGAATTCAAGTCGAAAACTCCTTTTGAAACACAAGCAGAAGATGTACTAAGTGCAGACGCCATTATACTCGGCACTACCGAGAATCTAGGCTACATGAGTGGTGCCCTCAAAGATTTCTTCGACC
>NZ_LWGE01001680.1:0-1933 GCF_001635315.1 Oleiphilus sp. HI0123 | reverse complement strand
TCAGGCAATGCTTTTGGCGAAGCAGGCTGCCGTGTAGTTATTGAAGAATTTCTTGATGGCGAAGAAGCCAGCTTCATCGTTATTGCAGATGGTAAGAATATTCTACCGATGGCAACCAGCCAGGACCATAAGCGCGTTGGCAACGGCGACACTGGCCCAAATACTGGTGGAATGGGTGCCTATTCACCGGCTCCAGTTGTAACCCAGGAGATCCATGATCGCATCATGTCTGAAGTCATTATCCCAACCGTCGAAGGTATGGCGAAGGAAGGCAATGACTATACAGGCTTCCTCTATGCAGGTTTAATGATTTCAAAAGATGGCCAACCAAAAGTCATCGAATATAACTGCCGTTTCGGCGACCCTGAAACACAACCTATTATGATGCGCCTGCAATCTGATCTAATTACTCTATGCAATGCGGCATTGGATAAGACTCTCGATAAAACAACAACAGACTGGGATTCTCGCGCAGCAGTTGGCGTTGTCTTGGCCGCTGGTGGCTACCCAGGAAGCTACGACAAAGGCCTCATCATTAAAGGCCTAAAGCAAGGCGAGTCTGATGTTGCAAAAGTATTTCATGCAGGCACCAAACTCGATGGCGAGCAAGTAGCAACGTCTGGTGGCAGAGTATTATGCGCTACAGCTCTGGGCAACAATGTGACTGAAGCTCAGCAAAAGGCCTATCAGCTTGCACAAAATATCAGCTGGGAAGGTATGTTCTATCGAGATGACATTGCCTACCGAGCCATTGCCCGAGAGCAGCAGTCTTAAGGCAGCCAAACCCTGTAAACTAATCTGTCTGGGTGACCTATGAACTATAGCGACATAGAGAAATTCGCAAAAGAGCTAGCAATCAAAGCTGGCTCGATGATTAAGTCGGAACGAGCAAAAGGCTCACTCAGTCAGAATTACAAAGATCAACATGAGCTAGTAACATCTGCAGACATTGCAGCAGACAAACTAATCATCGAAGCTATTCAAGAAAAATTCCCTCACCACCGTATCATGTCTGAAGAGACATATACCGATACGAGCCAAGGCAAAGACCTAGCTGAACCCATCTGGATTATTGACCCCATTGACGGCACCGTTAATTATGCTCACGGCCACTTTATGGTCGCCGTCTCTATCGCATTCGCGTGTGAAGGTGAGGTACAAGTGGGAATTGTCTACAATCCGTTTCTGGACGAGTGCTATTCCGCTATTTTGGGGCAAGGCTCTTATTTGAATCAGAACAAGCTATCCGTCAGCAACCAAGACAATTTACGGAAAGCCCTGATTGCCACGGGTTTCCCTTACGATAAAAGCACCGTACCTGAAATCATGCGCCGAACAGAAAAGGTGCTGATGAAATGCCAAGACATTCGCCGCCTAGGCTCTGCTGCAATGGATATCTGCTGGGTTGCAAATGGCCGCCTTGACGGCTATTTTGAGTCACTGAGCCCCTGGGACTTCGCTGCAGCCAGACTGATTGCCCTTGAAGCCGGTGCACGCTGCGGCCACTTCACCCCAGTACCTGAAGGTATTCCTGCCTGCATCTACAACAACAACCTTCTCATTAGCACGCCAGCAATCTATGACGCTCTAGACGAAATTCTGGATTAGAGCTCGCTGAATCCAAGGCAAAAAAAAGGAGCCAAAATGGCTCCTAAAAAGTCCTTATAACAACTAGGGATTGGAAAGTGATGATTGGAGAGGCTCCGCGCAACTAAGTCACTTCCCCTTGCGCTGATAACTTAAGCCTAGCCAAGTTAAGCAATAATTCCTGTGCATCTTTCATTTCAACACCTTTTAACACCTAGCGTTACAGGCATCACGCCCTCTGTTACAAAACCAGGAACAGACACTTTGATAAACAAGAAAATATAAACATTAATTTATTCAACAAAACCAATGATTTATGTTGCAAAGCTATAATTTAGATTATATT
>NZ_LWGE01001679.1:0-2217 GCF_001635315.1 Oleiphilus sp. HI0123 | reverse complement strand
TCAAACGCGTAATTTTCCCTTCTTTAAAGCTGGGTGTGCCGCTTACCTTGCCTGTATATCGACCGTCGACTTGCTCGGGAAGGGTCGCTATCAGTGTATCAATGCCAAAAGCCTGAGCAATAGGCTCAGTAACAAAGTGGTTTGTGGCGGTAATAATCAGGAGAGTATCTCCGGCAGCTCTGTGTTTTTCAACAAGCTTGATTGCCTTATCAAGCATAAGTGGTTTGATTTTCTCCAGAAAAAACTCTTCTCGCCATTTCAGCAGTTGCTCTGTCGGATGTGCGGCGAGTGGGCGAAGCGCGAATGACAGGTATTTGAGGATGTCGAGTTCACCATTTTGGTAATCCAAAAGAAATTGATCATTGGCCTCTTTGTAAACTTGAGCGTCGACAATAGACTTTTCGACGAGAAATTCGCCCCAGGCATGGTCGCTATCACCCGCGATTAATGTGTTGTCTAAGTCGAAAATTGCCAGTGCCACTTATGTACTCCCCCGAGAGTGTTTTATGCTAAATAACGACCAATCACAAAGGGTCGATTTCGATGAATAGAAAATCATATCAGATCATCTCTTTAAAAACTCATTAAGATCTTAAAAGTAGTCTAGAATTGATTGATATATCTAGCATAATTAATTATTTGCCCGCTCATGGGTTTGCTGTATCGGGCAAATTCTGAAAGAATGAAGGCAATGTAAATATCTATAGACGGGAAATTAGAGAGTGATAGATTCTGACGGTTTCAGATTAAATGTCGGAATTATTCTCGCAAACGAATTTAATGAGGTACTTTGGGCAAGGCGAATCGGACAAAATTCTTGGCAGTTTCCGCAAGGTGGAATCAAAGTTGATGAGACTCCTGATGAAGCACTTTACCGTGAATTGAATGAAGAAATAGGTTTGCAGCCTTCAGATGTACAGATTGTGGCCAAAACAAAGGGTTGGTTACGCTATCGATTACCCAAGAAAATGATTCGCCATAACTCCTTACCGTTATGCGTCGGACAGAAACAAAAGTGGTATATGTTACGCATGCTGAGTGCTGACTCAAGCATATCTGTAGATCGGAACGTGAGCCCCGAGTTCGATCGTTGGCAGTGGGTAAGTTATTGGTATCCGCTGGGTCAGGTTGTCTCATTTAAGCGAGAGGTATACCGAAGAGCAATGAAAGAGTTATCAACTGACTTATTTAAGAACTAAGCCACCTATTGGAAACGTGGGCATAATATAAAGGGTATTAAATGCTAAGCATACTTCGCAGTATTGTTCAGGAAGTGAATAGTGCCGCTAGTCTTGAGGAAGCACTGAATATTATTGTCAGTCGCGTTCAGGAGGCTATGAGTACGGAAGTATGTTCCATCTATCTTCTTGATCCGGCAGAAAATCGTTATGTCTTGCGTGCCTCTCGTGGCTTGCGGGAAGATGCGATCGGGAACGTGAGCTTGGGTTATTCAGAGGGTCTGGTTGGTTTGGTTGGTGTTAGGGAAGAGCCGATAAACCTCGAAGATGCCCAGCAGCATGAACGCTACCGCTATTTGCCTGAAACGGGAGAAGAGCGTTTTACAAGCTTTCTTGGTGTTCCAATCATTCATCATAAAAAGGTATTGGGTGTATTGGTTGTTCAGGAAGCCAGTAACCTGCGTAAGTTTGATGAAGGTGAAGAAGCTTTTCTAGTTACGGTTTCTGCACAGCTGGCGAGCGTTATAGCGCATTCAGAAGCAACTAAAGCAATTGAGTCAGTTTCTGAGAGTGGGAAAGTAGCGCAGGATATCGCCTTCAAGGGTATCGCTGGTGCACCAGGCGTTGCGATTGGTCGCAGTGTTGTTGTTTTTCCGCTTGCCGACCTGGATGCGGTGCCTGATAGAAGTGCTGAAAATATTGATGATGATATCATTTCATTTGAAAATGCGGTTGAGTCCGTCCGTAAAGATATTCAAAGCGTCGGTGAGCGTTTATCTACCCAGTTAAGGCCTGAAGAACAAGCTTTGTTTGATGTCTATCTTGGTATGTTGGATGACAATGCTCTGGCAGGAGAAGTGATCACCCAGATAAAAGCCGGGAAGTCTGCCCAAACCGCATTAAAAAATACCATTAGTGAATATGCACGTCATTTTGAAATGATGAATGATGCCTATCTCAGCGAAAGAGCTGTAGATATAAAAGATCTGGGTTGCCGTATACTTTCATACCTGCAAACAGCGGATAAAAAACAGCATGA
>NZ_LWGE01001678.1:0-1144 GCF_001635315.1 Oleiphilus sp. HI0123 | reverse complement strand
TTTGTTGAGTTACCTTTTTAGGTGACTTAGCCATTTAAGGGTGCTCTTTGATCTAGGATACCTTGATCATCGATTGTTAAATCTTGCTTAGCTTTTTTACGTTTACTTCCAACCAAAAACAGTAAAAGCGGTGGAAGGAAGAAAAAATCAACAAGTAAAGCGACAACGATGGTTACGGCCGTCATCAGTCCCATATCGGAGTTCATAGAGAAGTCGGATATAGCTAATACAGCAAAGTTCGCAAATAGAATAAATGTGGTGACCAACAGCGCAACGCCAACTGTACTAAAGGCATAGCGAATCGCATCCTCGGTAGATAGCTGATTCTCTCGCTTGGCACGTAAAAATTTACTTAAAAAGTGAACGGTGTAGTCGACGACGATCCCCAAGGTCATTCCGAATACAACAGATAGTCCAATACCGATTTGTGCAACGGTCATTCCCCAAACACCAAAAGCAACTAAGGCCGGAAGGAGATTGGGAAGTAGGCTAACAAAGCCGTAATATGCAGAGCGTAAACTGAAAGCCAACACAACAGAGATAATGATTAAAGCGATAAATGTACCTTGTAGCATGGAGCGAATGTTATTCTGACCAATATGAGCGAACATGATATCGCTACTTATCCCGTGGGAAAATTTAAGGCTAGGAATATTTTCGGAAAACCAGCTCTGAGCACGTTCTTCCAAAGCGAGAAGCTCCGAAGTAGATGTTTTCGCTAGATAGCCTGTTAAACGAGTCTTGGCTTTGTTGATGTCCACTTGATTGTTCAAGTCGAGTCCGTAAGGGAGTGACATTTCATAAAGTAATAAATACTGTGAGGCGAGCTCTGCATTATCAGGGAGTTTATATGCGCTAGGGTCATCACCATGCATATTTTTGTTCAGACGCTTCATGACATCAGTAAAGGTCGAGACGTGTTGAACTTCTGGTTGAAGCTTTAACCAGTTTGCTGCCTTTTCAAGGTTTGCCAAATACTCAGGCTCGTTGATTCCACCTTCTTCCTCGGCTTCAACAATAAAGGATATGTAGCCTAAGCCGGTGAGCCTTTCTCTGGTAAAATCAGCTGCCTGTCTTTGTCTCATTGGCTCGTCAAAATACTCGACCCATACGTCATTCAATTCGTTTTGAGGTAAGAAAGAAA